>JAZQOE010000125.1:0-43103 GCA_045627705.1 Kiritimatiellia bacterium
GCCTTGATCGGGGATCAGCCCGCGACGGGGGCGGCGGTCCCGGCGGCGGGAGCCGTCTTGACCCACTCGAGAATGCAAGTCTCGGCGGCATCGCCCGCGCGATAGCCGACCTTGATGATGCGGGTGTAGCCGCCCTTGCGACCGTCCATGGCGGGAACCACGGAATCGAAGAGGCGCTTCACGGCTGCGGGGCTGCGGAGGCGGGCGGCGCTGAGGCGACGGGCGGCCAGGGTGCCCTTGCGGGCGAGGGTGACCATCTTCTCGGCGTCCTTGCGGGCCTGCTTGGCCTTGGGAACGGTCGTCACGATACGATCGCGGAGGATCAGGTTGGCGACGAGGGAGCTGAGGAGCTCCTCGCGGTGGGACATTGAACGTCCGAACTTCTTGGCAACGCACTGGTGGCGCATGATGTTACTCCGTAAATTCTTTCTGCGGGGGTGTCCGCGGGTTATTCTTCTTCGTCGCCCTCGGCGGGATCGGCGCCCTCTTCCTCGTCGATGCCATCCTCGTAGCGGTCGTCGGTGAAGTCATCGTCACCGGCGGGCACGGAGGTGTTGATCGGCGTATCCATGAGGGAGTGGTCGAACTTGTAGCCGAGATAGAGGCCGAACTCCTGGAGCTTGTCCTTGATCTCGTTGAGGGACTTCTTGCCGAAGTTGCGGTACTTCAGCATGTCGGCCTCGGTCTTGGAAGCGAGCTCGCCAACCGTGGTGATGTTGGCGTTGTTCAGGCAGTTCGCGGCGCGGACCGAAAGCTCGATCTCGTTGACGCTCATGTTGAGGATGTGGCGAAGCTTGTCGCGCTCGACGTCGGGCGAAGCGGCGGTATCCTCGAATTCGACGACATCATCGCTGTAGTCAACGAACACGTCAAGGTGGTGGCGCATGATCGCGGCACCTGTCTTGAGGGCGTCATCGGGCGTAACGCGGCCATCGGTCCAGATTTCGATGACGAGCTTCTCGTAGTCGGTACGCTGGCCGACGCGGGTATTCTCGACGGTGAAATTGACACGCGTGACAGGCGAGAAGATGCTGTCGATCGGAATGCGACCGATAATCTGCTGGGCGTCCTTGTTCCAGTCGGCGGGGTAGAAGCCGCGGCCGGTCTTGACCTCGACATCCATCTCCAGGTCGCCATCGACATCGACCGTGGCGATAGGCTGGTCGGGATTGAGGATCTGGACGTTGCCGTCTGTCTCGAAATCGCCGGCGGTGACGGAACACGGCCCCTTGCAGTGGAGGTGAAGGGTGCGGGGCTCGCGGTTGAAGCTCTAGAGCAGGACGCGCTTGAGATGGAGGATGATGTCGGAGACATCTTCCGCGACACCCTGGAGCGTGCAGAACTCATGGGCCGCGCCATTGATGCGGACGTTCGTGATCGCGACGCCCTCGATAGATGAGAGCAGCACGCGGCGGAGCGAGTTGCCGATCGTGCGGGCGTAACCCACCTCGAACGGCTCCGCGGTGAAACGGGCGTAAGTAGGAGTTGCAGAAGCTTCGTCCTTGATGACGCGCTTCGGCATTTCAAAACGACTGAGGCGAATCGGCATTTCGGAATCGTCCTTCCTTCAACACGTTCGCGCGCCGGATGGCACATGGTGTGCGCCCGGCGCGCGATACGGTGCGGACTAGCGCGAGTAGAGTTCGACGATGGCCTGCTCATCGACGATCGGGGCGATCTGTTCGCGGGTCGGGATGCTGAGCACCTCTGCGCGGAAAGCCTGGCGATCGAGGGAAAGCCACGTGGGCATCTGCTGGTTTGTGGCAGCCTCGAGGCTGCGGGTCGCGATATCGCGGCTGCGAGGACGGTCACGGACCTCGACCACGTCGCCGACCTTCATCTCCATCGAAGGAATGTTGGTGGTGTGGCCGTTGACCGCGACGTGATTGTGGCGCACGAACTGGCGCGCGGCACGGCGGGAAGGAGCGAAGCCCAGACGATAGACCACGTTGTCAAGACGGGTCTCGCACATCTGGAGCAGCACCTCGCCGGTGACGCCCGGACGACGGAGCGCGATTTCAAAGAAACGGTGGAACTGGCCTTCCTGCATGCCGAACTGATGGCGCAGCGTCTGCTTCTGGCGGAGCTGCTCGGCGTATTCGGAAAGCTTGCGGGCGCGGCGCACCACGTGCATGCCGGGGGCGGGATCGCCCTTCTCGAGGGGGCACTTTGCCATGTAGCACCGGGCACCCTTGAGGAAGAGCTTCTTCCCCCCGCGGCGGCACTGGCGGCAGGCGGGACCAATGTAACGGCCCATGTTAGACTCTCCTCCTCTTGCGCGGACGGCAGCCATTGTGGGGGATCGGCGTGCAGTCCTTGATCAGATTCACGTGGATGCCGGCGGACTGGATGGCGCGCACGGCGGACTCGCGGCCGGCGCCAGCGCCCTCGATGCGCACTTCCGCCTCGTGCATTCCCTTGGCGACAGCCTGGCGGGCGGCGTCCTGGGCGACCATCGTGGCCGCGAACGCGGTGCACTTGCGCGAACCCTTGAAACCGGCGCGGCCGGCGGAACTCCACGCGATCACGCCGCCACGGGCGTCCGTGATGCTGACCTGGGTGTTGTTGAACGACGCGCGGATAAAGGCGATTCCAGCGGGAATCGACTTCGTGCGGCCCTTCTTGGCCTTGGCGTCAACCGGTGCCTTGGGATCGGCCTCGGCGAGAATTGCCTGCGCCTCGCTCATGGCGGGTGCCGCGTTCTTCTCCGCGGCAGGCGCGTCCTCGGCGCGCGCCTCTTCCTTGATAGCTTCTTCGCTCATGCCTTAAGCCTCATGGGACCGACAACGACCCCGCCCCCGACTTGGGAGCCAATCGCCGCTGGCGGCCTCCGGACATTGATTACTTCTTAGCCTCGGCCTTGTGCAACGCGCCGACCGTGTGCTTCGCGCCCTTGCGGGTGCGGGCATTGGTGCGGGTGCGCTGACCGCGGACAGGCAGTCCGCGACGGTGGCGTGCGCCACGGTACGAACCGATGCTGATCAAGCGGCGGACATTCTGGGACACTTCGCGGCGGAGGTCGCCCTCCACGCGATAGTTGTCCTGGATATACGCCGTCAGGACACGAATTTCGTCGGGCGTAAGATCGTCCGCGAGCTTGTTCGCGTCAACCTTCGTGGCCTCGACAATCTCTTTGGCCCTCTTGGGCCCGATACCATGGATGTAACGGAGCGCGTACTCGACGTGCTTCTTACCCGGAACATCCACACCCATCAATCTCGGCATGGTCTTTTTCCTTATCAGCCTTGGCGTTGCTTGTGACGGGGATTAGTGCAGATGACCCGCACGACTCCCGCGCGGCGCACGATTCTGCAACGCTCACACATCCGACGCACCGAACTGCGCACCTTCATGATCTGATTCCTTCGTTTTGCAAAAGGACAGCAATATACGAAAAATCGGCTGTTGCCGTCCACTAAAAAATTCAACGGATTTTTCCGGCGTCACCACGGCGTCAGTATTTCCGTCCCTTCGTCCGTGATCGCGACCATGCGTTCGAAGTGCGCGGAGCAGCTTCCATCGCGTGTCACGACTGTCCAGTCATCGTCGAGCACGCGCACTGGCGCACGCCCGAGATTGAGCATCGGCTCGATGCAGAAGACCATTCCGGCCTTGAGCAGGGGGCCGCGCCCCTCGCGCCCGAAGTTGGGCACCTGGGGCTCCTCGTGCATCTCACGCCCTATGCCGTGGCCGACATAGTCGCGGACGATTCCAAGGTGTCCCTCTTCGGCGACGGTCTGCACCGCGTGCGAGACATCGCCGATACGCGCGCCCGGCTTCGCCGCCGCGATGCCCGCTTCGAGGGCGCGCTTCGTGTAGTCGAGCAAGTGCTGCTTATCGGCGTCGATTTCGCCGACGGCGACAGTGAGGGCGTTGTCGCCATGGAAGCCATTCTTCCTCACTCCGATGTCGAGGCTGACGATGTCGCCGGCCTTTATCACCCTGTCGCCAGGGATGCCGTGGATGACGACTTCGTTGACCGACACGCAGACTGCCGCAGGGTAGCCGGCATAGCCGAGGAAAGATGGGATGCCGCCGCAGTCCTTGATCAGCTTTCGCGCAAGCGCGTCGATCTCGCCGGTCGTGATTCCGGGAACCACGGCGACCGCAAGCGCGGAGAGCACCTCGGCGGACAGGCGTCCGCTCAGGCGCATCTTCTCGAGATCGGCTTTCGTCTTGTACTTGATCTGCGGCATGGGATAAAAATCAATTAAGGGCCTTGACGAGGCGTTCCGCGACTTCATCGGCGGGACCGACGCCCTCGACGCGCGCGAGAAGGCCACGCTCCTCGTACCATCCGGCGAGCGGGGCCGTGGAGGTCGCGTAAACCGCGAGGCGGTTGCGAACCGTGGCCTCGTTGTCGTCAGGGCGCGTGACAAGCGCGGCGCCGCACTTGTCGCAGACGCCCTCGACCTTGGGGGGAAGCGCCTCGACATGGTAGCCGGCCTCGCACTTGGGGCAGACGCGGCGACCGGAGAGGCGGCGGACGATAACATCCTCGGGGACCTCGATGAGGAGTGCCTTGGCGATAGTGCCGCCCGCCTTCTTCGCGGCCTCTTCGAGCATTCCGGCCTGTGCGACGGTGCGGGGGAAGCCATCGAGGAGCCAACGGACATCGGGGCCGCCTGCGGCGAGCTGTTCGCCGATGATGCGGCCGACCAGTTCGTCGGGGACGAGCGCACCCTTCTCCATGTAGCCCTTTGCCTCGATGCCGGAAGGGGTGCCGGCCGCGACGGCCGCGCGAAGGAGTGCGCCGCTGGAGACATGGCGCAGGCCGAGACGGGGCGCGAGGCGCTCCGCGGCTGTGCCCTTGCCGGAGCCGGGCGCTCCGAGGAGAATGATGATGTCCATGTCTTGGGTTCCTTAGAAACAGCATCCGCGGCAAGCGTCGCTTGTCGCGGATGCCAAGATTGGATTCCGCTTGTTACATCGTGCGTCCGCGACCCTGCAGGCGGCCATGCTTGAGGAAGCCGTCGTAGTGGCGCATGAGGAGATAGGACTCCATCTGGCGCAGAGTGTCGAGGGCGACGCCGACGATGATGAGAAGGCTTGTGCCGCCGAAGAAGGAGGCCATTTCCCATGGCACCTGCCAGAAGCCACGGAGAAGCTGCGGGAGGATGGCGATGACCACGAGGCCGACCGCCCCGATGAGCGTGACGCGCGTCATCGTGTGGTCCAGGAACTCGGCCGTCTTGCGGCCGGACTGGATGCCGGGGATGTACGAGCGGCCGCGCTTCAGGTCGTCGGCGATCTGGACGGCATTGAACTGGGTGGCGACCCAGAAGAAGCTGAAGAAGAAGATCAGCAGCGTGAAGAGGGTGATGTGTAGGGCGCCCGAAAGGTCGCCAAGCTGCTCGCCGAAGCGCTTGAGCCAGCCAAGCCACTCGATGCTGTCGGGGATGCGCGAAAGGAGCGCGGCGGGGAACTGCAGGAGCGGGCCGGCGAAGATGATCGGCATGACGCCCGAATAGTTCACGCGGAGGGGCATGTAGGTGGCGCGGCCGCCGAAGCTGCGGCCGCCGACCTGGCCGCCGGCGTTGTGGATCGGCACCTTGCGGACGCCCTGGGTGAGCATCACGGTACCGGCGACGACGAGGAAGCCGAGGATGACGAGCACGAGGAGCTCGAAGACCGGGGCGGAGGCGGAGACGCCGAAATAGCGTTCCTTCGCCTCGAAGATGGCGGCGGGGAGACGGCTGGTGATGTTCACCATGATGATGAGCGAGATGCCGTTGCCGATGCCGCGGGAGGTGATCTGGTCGCCGAGCCAGACACAAAGCATGCTGGCGGTCGTCATCGAGATCACGGTGAGCAGACGGAAGAAGAGACCGGGGATCGTGACGATCTGGGCCTCGCCCATTCCGAGGGCGGCGGGATTCTCGAGGCCGACTGCGAGCAGGTAGCCCTGGAATACGCAGATCGCCATCGAAAGGTAGCGGGTGAGCTGGTTGAACTTCACGCGGCCGGACTCGCCTTCGCGGACCATGCGCCCGAGCGAGGGGATGATGGCCGTCATCAACTGCAGGATGATCTGCGCGCTGATGTACGGCCAGATGCCGAGGAAGCCGACGGAGCAACGGCTCAAGGCGCCGCCGCTGAACACGTCGAACCATCCCACGAGGCCGCCCGCTTCCGCGGCGGCCTCCTTGGCAGCCTGGAGCTGGGCCTGCAGGGCCTGCCAGTCAACACCCGGCGTGGGGATCATCGAAATCAGGCGACAGAGAAAGATCATGGTCGCCGTGAAGAGGATCCTCTTCCGGAGTTCCGGGATGCGCAGAGTGTTGCCAAAGGCTGCTAGCATGGGTTACCTCTCGCCGATCAGGCGATTTCGCAGGTGCCGCCAGCGGCCTCGATCTTGGCCTTGGCCGAGGCGCTGAACGCCTGCACCTTGACATTGAGCTTCTTGGTGAGTTCGCCGTTGCCGAGAATCTTTACGCCATCGGTCTTGGTGCTGGCAAGTCCGAGGACGAGAAGGGCCTCGATATTGACATCGGCGCCATCCTCGAACACGTTGAGGGCGGCGACGTTCACGGGCGAGTAAACAATTGCGGCCGGGTTCTTGAAGCCACGCTTGGGGAGACGGCGGATGAAAGGCATCTGGCCGCCTTCGAAACCGAGCTTGTGCTTGTGGCCCTTGCGGGCGTGCTGGCCCTTGTGGCCCTTGCCCGAAGTCTTGCCCAGGCCGGAGCCTGTGCCACGGCCGAGGCGCTTGCGGCTGCTGCGCGCGCCGGGGACATTCTTGAGAGACTGAAGATCCATGATACTTGCTCCTGCGCTCTAGATGAGGTGACAGGTTATTTTGAAAGTGGTAAGGCGGGGCGCGGAGGCGGGAAGACCCCCGCGCCGTTTCGCCATTAGGCGCGGATCGCGGCGATATCTTCGGCGGAGCGGAGCTGCGAGAGCGCGTCGAGGGTTGCCTTGACCACGTTCAGGCGGTTCTTGCTGCCGAGGGACTTGCCGATCACGTCGCGGATGCCCGCGGCCTCGAGGACGGGGCGCATGCCGCCGCCGGCGATCACGCCGGTACCTTCGGGGGCGGGCTTGAGGAGGACGCGGCCGCCATCGCAGAGGCCGGTTACCTCATGCGGGATCGTGAGACCCTTGCGGACGACGCTCTTCATCGCGCGGCGGGCGGCTTCGCCACCCTTGCGGATCGCCTCGGAGACCTCGCGGGCCTTGCCGAAGCCGAAGCCGACGCGGCCTTCGCGGTCACCGACCACGATGACGGCGCTGAAGCTGAAGCGGCGGCCGCCCTTGACGACCTTGGAGCAGCGGTTCACGAACACGACGCGCTCGTCGAAATCGTCCTTGGCCTCGTTGAAACGGGGCTCTCTCTTCTTCTCTTCTGCGCTCACTTGGCGTCCTCCGTAGCCTTGTCAGAGATCTTGAGGCCGGCGGCGACGGCCGCCTCGACAACCTGCTTCACGCGACCATGGAAGAGGAAGCCGCCACGGTCAACGACCACGGTGGCGATACCCTTCTCCAGGGCGGCCTTGGCGGCGTTCTCGCCGACCGTCTTGGCGACGGCGAGATTGCAGCCGGGGAGGCCCTTCACGGACGAGGCGCAGGCGAGAGTACGGGAGGCCTCGTCGTCGATGAACTGCACGTAGATGTGCAGGTTCGAGACATAGATGGCCATGCGCGGACGGGCCGCGGTGCCCTTGATGCGCTGGCGAATCCGCACATGGCGGTAGCGGCGCTGTTCGATACGGTTTCTTGCACTCATGTTGAAACTCTTCGGAATCGCGGTTAGGCGACCTTCTTGCCCTGCTTGCGGCGGATCTGCTCGCCGGTGTAACGGATGCCCTTGCCCTTGTAGGGTTCTGCGGGATAGTAGCCGCGGACACGGGCGGCGGACTCGCCGACGACTTCCTTGTCCATGCCAGAGATGCTGACGACGGTCTGGGTCTTGTCATCGACCTTCACCGTGATGCCTTCGGGGATGTTGAACTCCTTCGGGGAGGCGAAGCCGAGCCACAGGAGGAGCTTCTTGCCCTGGACCTGCGCCTTGAAGCCGGTGCCCTCGATGGTGAGTTCCTTGGCATAGCCCTTCGTCACGCCGATGATCATGTTGTTCACGAGCGTGCGGGAAAGGCCGTGGCGGCTCTTGCACTCGCGGGAGTCATCGGCGCGGGAGACGACGACCTTGCCGTCTTCGACCTTGACCGAGATGCCCTCGGCGAGGGTGCGGGAAAGCTGGCCCAGCGGGCCCTTGACAGAGACGGTCGCGCCCTTGGCTTCGACCGTGACGCCGGCCGGAATGGCGACCGGGATTTTACCGATTCGAGACATTGCTACCTCACCAGACTTCGCAGATGATTTCGCCGCCGAGCTTCTTCTGGGCGGCCTCGTGGCCGGTCATGATTCCGCCGGGGGTGCTGACCACGGCGATACCCATGCCATCGAGGACGCGCGGGATGTCGCGGCAGCCGCAGAACCGGCGGAGGCCGGCCTTGCTCACGCGACGCAGGCCGCAGATCGCGGGCTGGTTCTTGGCGTCGTACTTGAGGGTGAGGCGGAGGGTGCGGATGGCGCCTTCGGCCTCGGTGGAATAGGCGAGGATGTAGCCCTCGGCCTTGAGGATGCGGGCGATCTCGCTCTTGACGCGGGAAGCCGGCATTTCGACATCGGCAAGTCCAGCCTTCTGGGCGTTGCGGATGCGGGTGAGCATATCGGCGATTGGATCGGACCAACTCATAACTAAATACCCCTACCAGCTTGCCTTCGTGACGCCGGGAATCTGGCCGCTGAGCGCGAGCTCGCGGAAGCAGATGCGGCAGATCTGGAACTTGCGGATGTAAGCGCGGGGGCGCCCGCAACGGGTGCAACGGGTGGTGCGGCGGACATCGAACTTGGGCGTCCGGCGCGCCTTGACTCTCAGACAGGTCTTAGCCACGGTTCAAACTCCTTATTTCGAGGTTCCGGCGAAAGGCATGCCAAGCTCGGCGAGAAGCGCGCGGGCCTGCTTGTCGTCTTCGGTGTTCGTGCAGAAGGTGAGGTCCATGCCCTGCTCCTGCGGGATCGAGGCGGCGTCGATTTCCGGGAAAATCGTCTGCTCCTTCAGGCCGAAGGTGTAGTTGCCACGCTTGTCGAAGCCGCGGTTCGGGACGCCGTGGAAGTCGCGGATACGCGGGAGCGTATTGCAGACGAGGCGCTCGAAGAAGTCATACATGCGGTCGCCGCGGAGCGTGACCTTCGCGCCGATGACCTGGCCTTCGCGCAGCTTGAAGTTGGAGATGCTCTTGCGCGCCTTGCAGAGGACGGGCTGCTGGCCCGAAATCGCGGCGAGCTCCTCGACGAGCTTCTTCTGGACATCCTTCTCCACGATGCCGAAGCCCATGTTGAGGACGATCTTGCTCATCTTCGGAACGAGCATTGCGTTCTTGAGGCCGAGCTTGTCCTTGAGGGCGGGCGCGACCTTCGTCTTATAGGTTTCCTTGAGATTGGCCATGGTGTCCTCTCAACTCAATCCATGATGCGGCCGGTGCCCTTTGCCTGGCGCACGCCGCGGTCAGCCTGGCGCACGCGGGAAATGCGGACGCCCTTCTTGCGGTCGGGATCGAAGGGCATCAGGTTCGAGAGCTGGACGGGCGCCTCGCGCTCGTCGAAGTTCTTCCCCTGGGCGTCGCCCTGCTGGCGGCGCACTGCCTTCTTGACCATGTTCATGCTTTCCACAATGGCCTTTCCGGCCTTGGGATCGACGCGCAGTACCTTACCGGTCTGCCCGGCGTACTCGCCGGCAATGGCGATAACGATGTCGTTCTTCTTGATTCTTGCGACGCTCATGGCTTGCTTTCAAATCGTTGGCGCGCCATCCGCGCGGGATGGCGCGCGCCACACATCACACCACTTCGGGAGCGAGTGAGACAATCTTCATGAAGTTGCTGTCGCGCAGCTCGCGGGCCACGGGCCCGAAGATGCGGCTGCCGATCGGGCTGTGCTTCGCATCGACGATCACGCAGGCGTTCTGGTCGAAGCGGACGCTGGAGCCGTCGGGACGCTTGATCGGATGGCCGGTGCGGACGACGACAGCCAGGCAGACCTGGCCCTTCTTGATATTGGAGGTCGGAAGCGCCTCGCGGATCGCGACCTTGATCACGTCGCCCACGTGGGCCACGGACTTGCGCTGCCCGAGGATACGGAAGCAACGCGCGACCTTGGCGCCGGTGTTGTCGGCGACGACGAGGTTTGTCTGTTCCTGAATCATGCCTGCTGCGCTCCTTCGGAACCGCGGATCTCGGTCACGCGCCAGCGCTTCGTGCGGCTGAGGGGGCGGCACTCGACGATGACGACCTGGTCACCGACCTTCGCCTTGTTCTCCTCGTCGTGGGCATGGTACTTCTTCTCCACGCGGACGACCTTGCCGTAGAGCGGATGGACCTTGCGGCTCTCGGACTTTACGAGGACGGTCTTGTCGCCGCTCTTGCGGACGACGACGCCCTTGCGGACTTTGCGGGAGCCGCGACCCTTGACTTCTTCTTCGGCCATGGTTATTTCGCAGCCTCCCGCTCGTGCTGGATGGTGCGCATGCGGGCGATGTCGCGACGCATGCCGCGGATGCGGCCGGGATGCTCGGCCACGTTGCCGGCGTTCTTGAGGCGCAGGTCACGAAGCTCGATCTCGGTCTCGCGGATCTTCTGCGCCAATTCCTCGGCGCTCATTTCTCTGACGGAACTTGCCTTCATTTCAAATCTGCTCCTTAACGGGCGCGTGTCACGAGCTGCGTACGGAGTCCGAGCTTGGTGTCGGCCAGACGGAGGCACTCGCGCGCCACTGCGTCCGGAACGCCGCCGACCTCGAACAGCATCTTGCCCGGGAGCACGACGGCGACCCAGTACTCGACGTTGCCCTTGCCCTTGCCCATACGGACTTCGATAGGCTTCTTGGTGACGGGCTTGTCGGGGAAGACGCGGATCCAAAGCTTGCCCTTGCGCTTCATGAAGCGGTTGATCGCGACGCGGCACGCCTCGATCTGGGTGTTCTTGAGCCAGCCGCGCTCGAGCGACTTCAGGCCATATTCGCCAAAGGCCAGCTCGGCGCCGGACGTGGCGAAACCCTTGCGGTTGCCCTTGGACTGCTTGCGGTGCTTGACCCTGTTAGGCATTAGGGGCATTGCGATTCCTCCTGGGGGCGCTTGTGCGCGCGGGCTGGAAGTCCTCGCGCTTGCAGATCCACACCTTCACGCCGATGATGCCGGCGGTGGTGTTGGCCTCAGCAAACCCGTAGTCGATGTTTGCGCGCAGGGTGTGCAGGGGAACCTTGCCCTCCATGCCCCATTCGACGCGCGAAAGTTCAGCGTTGTTGATACGACCGCAGCAGCGGATCTTGATACCATCGACACCCTGGTCGATGGCAACCTTCTGGGCGCGCTTGAGGGCGCGCTTGAGGGCGATGCGCTTCACGATCTGGGAGGCGATGCTCTCCGCGACGAGCTGCGCATTCGCATCCGGGTCGCGGACCTCGTGGACCTCGAAGTAGATTTCCTTCTTGGTCTTCTTCGAAAGCTCCTGGCGGAGCGCGTCGAGATCGGCGCCCTTCTTGCCGACGATGATGCCGGGGCGGGCCGAGAAGATGTTCACGCGGACGCGGTTGGCGTAGCGCTCGATCACCGTCTTGGCGACACCGGCCTCGGGGAGGCGGTCCTTGACGAACTTGCGGATCATGAGGTCTTCCGCGAGAAGCTCGCCGAACTGCTTCTTGTTGCTGAACCAGCGAGAGCGCCACTGCTTGTCGAGGGCGATACGGAAGCCGATTGGATTAACTTTCTGTCCCATGGTTTTTAATCCGCTTGCCTTTCTACGATGCGCGGCCGTCGGAAAGGACGACGGTCACATGGCACAGGCGACGCTTGATTGGATGGGCGCTGCCGCGGGCGCTGGCCCAGAAACGGCGGAGGCGCTGGCCTTCGTCGAACACCGCGAGCTTGACCTTCATGCCATCGACGTCGAGACCCGAATTGTTGCGGGCGTTCGCGACGGCGGACTTGAGGGTCTTGCCAAGATGAATGGCGGCCTTGCACGGACTGAATTCCGTGACCTTCATCGCGTCGGCGACGGTCAGCCCCTGGACCTTGCGGGCCAGAGGGCGGCCTTTTTCCGCCGACATGCGCACGTTGCGCGTGACTGCTTTGATTTCCATTGTCTCTTACTCCGGGATCAACGATCAGCGCGCTGCTGCCTTCTCGGCACTGTTGCCGTGGGCACGGAAGGTGCGCGTGTTGGCGAATTCGCCAAGACGGTGGCCAACCATGTTCTCGGTCACGAAGATCGGAATGTGCTGCTTGCCGTTGTGGATCGCGAACGTCAAGCCCACGAATTCCGGCAGGATCATCGAGCGGCGCGACCAAGTCTTGATCGGCTGTTTCCGCCCGGACTCGTTCATCTGCTCCACCTTCTTGAGGAGCTTGGGCTCGACATACGGGCCCTTCTTGATAGACCTCGCCATGGCTTATTTTCTCCGCTTGACGATAAACTTGTTCGAGGGCTTGCGCGGGCTGCGGGTCTTGCCGCCCTTCGCCAGCTTGCCCCAAGGCGAACGAGGCTGGCCGCCACCGGAGGTACGGCCTTCGCCGCCGCCCATCGGGTGATCGACAGGGTTCATGGCCACGCCACGCACCGTCGGGCGGATGCCCATCCAGCGCTTGCGGCCGGCCTTGCCAAGCTTGATTCCGCTCCAGTCGGAGTTGCCGACCGCGCCAACCGTGGCCATGCAGGCCGAGGGAATGCGGCGGACTTCGCCGGAGGGCATGCGGATCGTGGCGAACCCGCCTTCGCGGCCCATGATCTGCGCGGAGAGACCCGCGGAACGGACGAGGACGCCTCCCTTGCCGGGAACCATCTCGATGTTGTGGATCGGGAGTCCGAGCGGGATGCGGTCGATCGGAAGCGCGTTGCCGACACTCGGTTCGGCGTCCGGACCGGACATGACGAGCGCGCCGACCTTCAGGCCCTCGGGGGCGAGGATGTAGCGCTTCTCGCCGTCAACATAGCTCAAGAGGGCCAGGTTGGCGGAACGGTTCGGATCGTAGGCGATCGCCTTGACACGCGCGGGGATGCCAATCTTGTCGCGGCGGAAATCGACGATGCGATAGCGACGCTTTACGCCGCCGCCACGATGGCGGACGGTGATGCGGCCGACGTTGTTGCGGCCGGCCTTGTGCCTTGCAGGCTCCGTGAGACGGCGCTCTGGACGCGTCTCCGTGATTTCCTCGAATGTCGATGAAACGCGGAAGCGCGTTCCGTCGGAACGAGGCTTATAGCTCTTCAAACCCATGGGTCACCTTGTTTAGACCAGATCAATGCGCTCGCCGGCCTTCAACGTGACAATCGCACGTTTCCAGCCGCAATCGCGGACTTCGCGGCGATTGCGCAGAATGCGCGTTTCGCCCTTGTACATCTGCGTGTTGACCGCCAGCACGTGCACGCCGAACTGGGCCTCGACGGCCTGTCGGATCTGTGGCTTGCTAGCGGCGCGCGCAACCTCCAGGAAATACTTGTTCTGGGCGGCGAGAGCCGTCCCCTTCTCAGTAACCTGGACCTTGCGTATTACGTCTGCCTGCTTCATTCCGCATCCTCCGAGTGCTTCGCGAGACGCGCGAGGAGCGTCTTGTAGCCGGCCTCCGTGGCCACCACGACGCGGAAGCGAAGCAGACAATATACATCAACGCAGGAGGCTTTTGCAACATCAACCTTCGGAAGATTGCGCGAGGCGAGGACCACGTTGTCCTGGAACTGCTCATCGACGAGCAGGCAGGTGCCCTTCCCGACGCCCATCTTGGCGAGGATCGCGGCAAGGAGCTTCGTCTTGGGCTCGGCGAGGGAGAGGCTGTCGATGACGACGATGCCGCCATCGTTCAGGCGCTCGCTCAGCGCACGGCGGAAGGCGAGCTCGGCCACCTTCTTGTTGATCTTGCGGAAGTAGTCGCGGGGGTGGGGGCCGTGGGCCACGCCGCCGCCGCGCCATACCGGGGACTGGCGGAGGCCGGTACGGGCGTTGCCCGTGCCCTTCTGGCGCCAGAGTTTCTTGTTGCTGCCGTTGACCTCGCCCTTCGAGAGGGTGGAGGCGGTGCCGGCACGCTGGGAGGAGGCGCGTGCGTCGAGAGTGTCCTTGACGGCCTGCGCGCCCTTGTCCAGCACCAGGAGCGCGTTGTCGAGGGTCAGCTCGCCAGCGCTCTCGCCGGAGGTGGAAAACTTCTTAATCGTGCTCATGGTTTCTCGTCATCCCTTACTTGGCGGCGTTCTGAAGCTTGAGGGCCTTGCGGACGATCACGATCTCGCCATTCGCGCCCGGAACGGCGCCACGGACGAGGAGGACGTTGTCGTCGGGACGGACCTGGACGACCGCGAGGTTGCGGGTCGTGACCTGGACGCTTCCCATGTGGCCGGGCATGTGCTTGCCCTTCTCGACCCAACCGGGAAGGTCGCGCGCGCCAATGCCGCCGATGCGGCGCTTGGAGTGGCCGCCGTGGGTCATCGGGCCACCGCCCATGCGGTAGCGACGGACGACGCCGGCGAAGCCGCGGCCCTTGCTGGTTGCCGTGACATCGACGAGCGAGACACCTTCGAAGAGGGAGACCGTCATCGTGTCGCCGACCTTGATGGACTCGTCCGCCGCGATCGGAAACTCGCGGAGTTCGCGGCAGGGAGCGACCCCGGCCTTCTCATAGCGGGTGCGGACAGCCTTCGACAGACGCTGGGGCTTCTGGGCGATGAAACCGACCTGGGCGGCGGAGTAGCCGTCGCGGGCGGGAGTCTTGACCTGGACCACCGGGCACGGGCCGACTTCGAGGACAGTCACCGCCACGCGGCGACCCTCGGCGTCCCAGACCTGCGTCATTCCAATTTTCTTGCCAATCAAACCTTGCATGGTATTCCCCGATATTTGGGGCGCCTAGGCGCCTAGATTCGGATGGTGATATCCACGCCGGCGGGGAGGTTGAGCTTCTTCAGCTCGTCCACCGTCTTGGCCGTGGGCCCGACAATCTCCAGGAGGCGCTTGTGGGTGCGCATCTCAAACTGGTCCATTGATTTCTTATCGACGTGCGGGCTGCGGTTGACAGTCCAACGTTCAATGCGCGTGGGCATGGGAATCGGCCCCACCACGCGCGCACCGGTGCCGCGCGCCGTGTCGATGATGTCGGTCACGGCCTTGTCAAGCACCCGGTGGTCGTATGCCTGCAGTCTAATGCGTATGCGCTGACTTTGCATGCTTAGTTCCGTTATCGGTTCAGTATCTGTTCCCGGACATTGCGCGGCACGACCGCGAATTGGTCCGGTTCCATCGAGTAGCTGGCCCGCCCCCGCGACAGCGATCTGCTTGCGGAAGCATAGCCAAACAGTTCCGCGAGAGGGACCCGGGCCCGGACGATCTGCATGTCGCCCCGCGTCGTCATCTCCCGCACGTTTCCACGGCGGCCGTTGAGGTCGCCCATGATTTCCCCCACATGCTCCGGGGGAGTCACGATGTCCAGAGCCATGATCGGCTCCAGCAGTTCGGCGCCGGCGGCTTCCGCTCCAGCGCGGAATGCCATCACGGCGGCGTTTCGGAAGGCCACCTCGGTGGCGCTTTCGTCTTCCAGCCCTTCGGCGCGCACGACGCGCACCTTGATATCCGTCATCGGGCAGCGGGCCAGCACCCCCGTGACTATGCCATCTTCGATTCCGAGTTCGACCGCATGCGCGAGCTCCTGTGGCAGCTTGCCGCGCAGCGCTTCGGTTTCGACTTGGCGGCCCTGGCCTCTCGGCAGGGCGGAGACCTCGACGGCCACCTGCGCATAGTTGCGCTTTCCGGCGATCTCGCGGTCGAAGGTATTCTCCCCGGCGCCCGTCCCGGTAACTGTCTCGACGTATGAGACCATGGGCTTGCCAACCTTGGTTTCGACGTTGAATTCGCGGCGGAGGCGGTCCACGAGGATCTCGAGGTGGAGCTCGCCCATGCCGGAAAGAATCGTCTGTCCGCTGTCGGCATCCTCGCGCACCTGGCAGGTAGGGTCTTCCGCGGCGAGTTCGCCGAGCGCCGCCACGAGCTTCTCCTTGTCCGCCCTCGACTTGGCCTCGACCGCCATGAACATGACGGGATCGGGCGCATGAAGGCGCTGGAGGGCGAGCGCGTGGTTCTCGGCGCAAAGCGTGTCGGCGGTCGTGGCGTCCTTGAAGCCCACGATGGCGCCGATGTCGCCGGATGGAATCGCCTCGACGTCCTGCTGGGCGTCGGCGCGCAACCGCACGAGACGCATGACGCGCTCGCGGCGGCGCGTGCGGGGATTGTAAACGTTGGCTCCCTTCCTGAGCACGCCGGAATAGACGCGCACGAAGTAGAGGCGGCCAACGTATGGATCGGTCGCGATCTTGAAGACCAGCGCGCTGAGGGGATCGTCGTCGCTGGGCTTGCGCTCCGTCTCGCCGCCCTTGAGGTTGTCGCCCTTCACGGGCGGACGGTCGAGCGGCGAGGGAAGATAATCGACAATGGCATCGAGAAGCTGCTGGACGCCCTTGTTCCGGAGGGAAGTGCCGCAAAGCACCGGGACGGCCTGTCCCGAAAGCGTCGCCTTGCGGATGGCGGACCGGAGCAGATCCGGCGGAAGGTCCGGATTCTCCAGATACGCGGCAAGCACTTCCTCGTCGGACTCGGCGACCTGCTCGCAGAGATAGGCGCGGGCCTTCTCGGCCTCCGCGGCCATCTCGGCGGGAATCGGGCGCCGCTCGATGGCGGCGTTCCCCACCCCTTCGCCATAGACGCAAGCGTTCATCTCGACCAGATCGACCACGCCCTTGAAGTCCTCGGACGCGCCCCACGGGAGCGTCACGGGAACAGGATTCGCGCCGAGCTTCGAACGCATCTCCCCGACAACGGCGCCAAAGTCCGCGCCCATCCTGTCCATCTTGTTGACGAACGCGATGCGCGGGACATTGTAGCGGTCGGCCTGGCGCCAGACAGTCTCGGTCTGGGGCTGGACTCCGCCCACGGCGCAGAAGACGCACACCGCTCCGTCGAGCACATAGAGCGCGCGCTCGACCTCGATGGTGAAGTCCACATGGCCGGGGGTGTCGATGATGTTGACCTGGGTGTCGCGCCAGGAGCAGGTGATCGCGGCGGAAGTGATCGTGATGCCGCGCTCGCGCTCCTGCGCCATCCAGTCGGTGATGGTCGTGCCCTCGTCCACATTGCCGAGACGGTGCGTCTGGCCCGCGTGGAAGAGGATTCGCTCGGTGGTGGTCGTCTTGCCCGCGTCAATGTGGGCGACGATGCCGATGTTGCGCACATCCGACGGCGCGACGACGCGGACGGAGCCGTCTGCCGGCTTCGCCTTCTTGCCAATCTTGCTGTCGATCTGCGCCATTGCCGATTTCCAGTGAAACGACGATTACCAGGCGTAGTGCGCGAACGCGCGGTTGGCCTGGGCCATCTTGTGGGTCTCGTCGCGCTTCTTGATCACGTTGCCCTGGTTGTTGTACGCATCGACGAGCTCGAGGGCGACGGCCTTCGGCATGCCGGAACCATGGCGGCCGGCGGCGTACTGGAGCATCCAGCGGAGGGCGAGGGCCAGCTGGCGGGCGGGACGAATCTCGACCGGCACCTGGTAGGTCGTGCCGCCGACGCGGCGTGACTTGACCTCCACCTTGGGCTTCATGTTGTTGATTGCGGCGTCGAGGACCTCGATCGGATCCTTGCCGGTCTGCTCGGCCAGCTCGGCGAGCGCGCCATAGACGATGCGCTGCGCAGTGGTCTTGCGGCCGCACTTCATGACGCCGTTGACAACGCGCTCGACGAGCGCGCTGTTGTACTTGGGATCGGGAGTGATCTCCCTCTTCGTAGCATTGCGCCTTCTACCCATGATGTCCTCTCGAGATTACTTCTTGGCGTTACCGGCCGCCTTCTTGTCCTTCTTGACGCCGTACTTCGAACGGCTGACGTTGCGGGCGAGCTTGTTGGTGTTGCTCGGACCGGCTCCGCCAAGGGCGTCCAGCGTACCGCGAACAATGTGGTAGCGGACACCTGGAAGGTCGGACACACGACCGCCGCGCACGAGCACGACGCTGTGTTCCTGGAGGTTGTGGCCTTCGCCGGGGATGTAGGCCGTGACTTCGTAGCCGCTGGTAAGGCGCACACGGGCGACCTTGCGCAATGCGGAGTTAGGCTTCTTCGGGGTCTGTGTCTTGACAAGCAGGCAGACGCCGCGGCGCTGGGGGCAGCCCTTCAGCGCGGGAGACTTGCTCTTGCGCGGCAGGGGCGCACGGCCCTTGCGCACGAGTTGGTTGATTGTAGGCATAAAAATACAGTCCTTCCGATTTGCAAAGGATGGAAATTTACCAAATGCGGTCATGCGAATGCAAGTGGAAAATACGCCTGTTTTTGTGTCAAAGGGACATGCAATTTGCAGTTGACATCCGCTCGCGTTTCCGCCATCATGCCCACATGCGAAAACGCAGGTTCAAGCTCGACGGCGAAGGATGGTACCATCTCACCAGCAGATGCGTGCTGAAGCAGTTCCTTTTCGGCGACATGGACAAGTCCATGTTTGCAAGGATGCTTCGTGCGTGCGCGGAGTTCTGCGGCATCGAGGTCGTCACCTTCTGCGTAATGTCCAACCACATCCACATCCTGGCCCATGTCCCGCCGAAGCGTGTCGTACCAGAAGACGAGGTGCTGCGAAGGGTCGAGGTGCTCTATGGCACGGAGCGGATGGAGGACATGCGCGAGCGATGGAAGGCGTGGCGCAGGGACGGCATGGCGCGGCTCGCGGACGAGGAACTCGCGATCCTCAGGAGGCGCATGGGCGACGTCTCGCCTTTCATGCAGATTCTAAAGCAACGCTTTTCCGTATGGTACAGGGCCCGCCATGGTAGGCTTCCCGGCACAATCTGGCAAAGCCGCTTCAATTCGACCATTATCGAAGGTAGCGCGGCCGGGCTGGAAGCCGTCGCGGCTTACATCGACTTGAATCCAGTGCGCGCCGGCATAGTGTCTGACCCAAAAGACTACATGTGGAGCGGCTATGGCGCGGCGATGCTTGGCGATGTGCGCGCGAGGGGCGGACTGGCAATGATCTTCGGCGAGAATGCCTCCCGCAATGGATTCGCAAAGGTCATCGATCACTATCGCACCGTCCTATATGCAAAGGGTGCCGCCAATTTCTCGCAGGATGAACTGCGCGAAGTGCTTGAAAGAGGCGGAAGGATTCCCCTCCCCCAATTGATCCGCTGCAAGGTCCGTTATTTCACCGCGGGTGGCATCATAGGTTCAAAAGAATTTGTTGACGCCCTGTTGCTTGGACGGAAGGACATCTTTGGCGAAAACCGCAAGTCTTTGGCGCGAAGCCTCGGCAAATGCGATGAATGGGACGGCGTCCGATTGTGTTCGGCACGGCAACTGCGGTTGAACGCTATTACAATCTCCAGCTGATCTAGCGATCAATCATCCAAATGAACCACATCATTTACGTTGCGCTCGGCAGCGCCATTGGAGGAACCGCACGGTTCCTTCTCTCGACAACTATGACAAGTCATCAATCTGGAAGATTTCCATTGGCGACTTTTTTCATCAATATCATCGGATCATTCGCAATTGGCGCATTTTCAGGCTTATTGCAGCATTCAAATGCGAATGTTGAAGCAATACGCTATTTTGCAATTATTGGTCTATGCGGCGGATTCACGACATTCTCGACATTTTCAAACGAATCACTGCAGTTGATTGAAACGGGGCATATAACCATTGCGGCAACGTATATTCTTTGCTCGATATGTGCCGGAATTGGCGCCGCCTGGTGCGGTCTCGTAGTTGCAAGAGGATAAAAACCGCCTGATGTTCAAGGCAAAAACGAGAACTGCAAATTGCCTGTCCCTTTGACACGAAATCTTGAATTGCATTGATGTTCCGTTGGCTATAAAATCGAATGCATGAAATCGCAAGGCGCAAGATATGCTTGGCGGGATGTGCCAATCGATAACGAAGCGGTGGGGTTACTTTGCGCCGCAAGCGAACTTGACATCTCGAAACCAGTCATAAAGTTGCTGGCTTCACGCGGCCTGGCCACGCCCGAATCCGCACGGGAATTCACCCGCCCTTCCCTGCGGCAATTGGGCGACCCGCTTGAATTTCCAGGAATGCGCGCCGCAGCCGAGCGAATCGCCGCGGCAATCGAGTCACACGATCGCATTGTCGTACATGGAGACTTCGATGCCGATGGAGTCGGCGCCTGCGCGATTCTCTGCGGCGTGCTTGAAAAACTCGGCGCCGATTGCGGCGCCTTCATCCCCGAACGCCTCTCCGAAGGATATGGCCTGAGCAAGGCCGGTTGGGAACGCTGCAAGGCCGAGAATCCGACACTGCGCCTGCTTGTGACCGTCGATTGCGGCATCACGAACATCGATGAAGTCGCAATGGTCAAATCCGAAGGCTTTGACATTATCGTGACCGACCACCATGCGCCCGGCGACGATATCCCGCATGGCTGCACAATCGTCAATCCCCGCCTCGGCGCAACCCCCGGCGCGGACAACCTCTGCGGCGCCGGCGTCGCGTTCAAACTCGCCCACGCGCTGGTTAAGCTCGACAAGGAAAAGCGCAATCTCCCCGCCCCTTCCGTTGACCTCCGCGAATGGCTCGATACCGTCGCAATCTCCACCATCGCCGACGTCGTCCCGCTTCGCGGCGAAAACCGCGTGCTCGCCGCCGGCGGATTGAACCGCCTGCGCAATTCCCCTTCCCTAGGTCTGTACTGGCTCATGGACAGCGCGGGGCTCCCAACCGAAGACATCGGCGGCGTGAATGTCGCCTTCCGCCTTTGCCCGCGCATCAACGCCGCCGGCCGCGTCGGGTCGGCGCGCGATGCCTTCGATCTGCTCCGCGAGAAGAATCCCGACAAGGCGCGCGAACTCGCGATCCGCCTAAAAGGCCGAAACGCCGAACGCCAAACCATCGAGTCAGGCGTCGTCGAAGCGGCGCTCGAATATCTCAAGTCTTCAGGCTTCGATCCCAAAAAAGATGGCGCCGTTGTCGCCGCAGGCGACGCATGGCACCCAGGCGTCATCGGCATAGCCGCGGCACGAATCGCATCGGAATTCGGCTGCCCCGCCGCCATCGTTTCCTTCGACGCTGATGGCAACGGACGCGGTTCCTTGCGCGCAGGCGACACCGGCGACTACGACATCCACACCGCCATGCAGGCGTGCGGACGGTACCTCTCGCGCTTCGGCGGCCACAAGAAAGCCGGCGGGTTCGGAATCCGCCGCGAAGACCTCGAAGACTTCCGCGCCGCCTTCTCCGCCGCCTGCCTCGCACAAAAGGCTACAATGCCTTCATGCGAACCGGAACTCTGCATCGATCTTTGGCTCGACCCGTCGGAGGCAACGCTCGGCCTCGTAGCCGATCTCGCGGCGCTCGAGCCATTCGGCGAAGGGAACCGCGAACCAATCTTCGCCATTCAAGGCCTTTCGCTCGTCGCCCCCGCGCGCAGGGTCGGAACCGAAGGACAACACTTGCAGGCATATTTCAAGTGCGGCGACTTCATGCTCGGCGTAATCGGCTTCAACCAGGGCGAGCGCGTCGCGGAACTCACCGAGCGAAACCAGCGTTTCGACATCGCCGGGACTCTCGGCGCGAACACCTTCAACGGTTCGACAAACCTCCAGATGTCGATCCGTGATTTCCGCCTGTCGCGGACATGACCAAATGCTCTTTCTCCACGCACATTGGTCTGGCGGTCATCTCTTCCTCGATGCCGATCGCGGAAACGGCGGCGACACCCCAAACCCAAATGACCTTGCCGCCGCCCTTGCCAGCATAATCGGATGGAAGCCCGTCGAGGCCGCCGATTCGCAATCACTCCCCGTCGCGCTTTCGTGGCCGGCGTGGTGCGACATCTTCGCCGCCGTTCCTTCCGAGGACGATCTTTCGGCCATTGATTCGCCCGTCCTCCTCGCCCGCGGCGCAATGGCGGCGCCCGACCTCCAGGGCTGGGCGCGTCTCTGGCGTTTCGCGGGTTCGCTCGTCGCCAGGCAGCGCTACCTCCCATCGATCGCCTCCACCACAAATGGCTTCGAGGCGCACTGGGAGCCCGTCTATCCCGATTCGTCGCTCTCCGCGTCAGCGCCACCCGCCGCACGCGCCGCCGCCCACGAGTTCATCGCCGCCGCAGTTGACTTCATCGTCCGGCGCGCGACCACGACTACCCTCACGCGCGCCCATGCCCGCCGCGCCCTTTTCTCGTCGGTCCACGACGCATGGTTCGCCGCGCTGCGCGACGATTCTCCCTCGATACGCTGGGAACCGCGAGAGGACATCGCATCACTCCAGGCGACAATGGCGAAATGGCACCTCCCCGTCGCCGTCGATTCAGCGCGCATCCGCTTCCATCTCGTCGCGCCACCCGCTCCTACGCAGACGCAGGAAAACGGCGCACCGCAAACCTGGCGCCTGACCGTCTCCTTCGATGGCGGAGATTCCCTGCCGGCAAGTCTCGCGGACCGCGTTGTCATGCTCACCGCGCTCGGCCAGGCCGCGAAGGTGTGTCCGCTTCCCGACGACATCTTCGGGAAAAACGGCGCGCCGCTTTCGACATCCCAGGCATACGCATTTCTCACGACCTACGCGCCGCGCCTCGCCGACACGGGATACGGAGTCAACCTCCCCGAATGGTGGCGCCCCGCGGATCCATCGTCCGCCGCGCGCATCGCGCTTCGCGGAAGCGTCTCCGAAATCACCGGCGACCTCGCCTCAATCCACTGGGAGGTCGTGCTAGGCGACGATTCGCTCACGCTCGACGACATCCGCGATCTCGCCGAAGGCGGCGAACATCTCGTCGCTGTGCGCGGACGCTGGATCGAGGCCGACAAGCAAACGCTTTCCGCGGCTCGCCGCATTCTCTCTGACCCGCATGACGAGCGCATTCCCGTAACCACCCTGCTCCGCTTCGCCCTCGGCGGCGGCAGCGCGCGCGGATTGCCAATCGCCGGCATCACGGCGGATGGGCCATCGCGCCGCCTTCTCGAGCATCTCCAGGGCGGAACAACAACGCCCGAACAAGCCACCCCTCCCGCCACTTTCAACGGCTCGCTGCGCCCATACCAGCTGCGCGGCCTTTCATGGATGCTCTTCCTGCGCCAATGGGGCTTCGGCGCGTGCCTTGCCGACGACATGGGACTCGGCAAGACAATCCAGGCGCTCGCCCTGCTGCTCAAAGTCCGCGACTCCGGCGAAAAGCGCCCGGCCCTGCTCGTCTGCCCGACAACCATCATCGGCAACTGGGCGCGCGAAGCGGCGCGTTTCGCGCCTTCCCTCCGCGTGCTGATCCACCATGGCCCCAGCCGTCTCTCCGGGGAAGCGCTCCGCGAGGAAGCCGAGTGTCACGACCTTGTAATCACAAGCTACGCGCTCCTGCCGCGCGACTTCCCACACCTGCGCGAAATCAAATGGTCTGGGATGCTCCTCGACGAAGCGCAGAACATCAAGAACGCATCCACACGCCAGTCGAAAGCGGCGCGCGCGCTTTCCGCCGACTATCGGATCGCCCTCACCGGCACGCCCGTCGAAAACCATGTCGGCGAACTCTGGACCCTGATGGATTTCCTGAATCCGGGACTCCTCGGCAATCGCGCTACATTTCGGGCGCACATACAGATTCCGCTCCAGACGGGGATCGACCCATCGGCCCGTCCGCGCTTGCGCCGTCTCGTGCGCCCGTTCATCCTGCGCCGCATGAAGACCGATCCGGAAATCTGCGCGGAACTGCCAAGGA
This sequence comes from Kiritimatiellia bacterium, assembly GCA_045627705.1. Lineage (GTDB taxonomy): Bacteria > Verrucomicrobiota > Kiritimatiellia > RFP12 > JBMNHG01 > JBMNHG01. The sequence goes on from JAZQOE010000125.1 coordinate 23,738, forward strand.
AATTTTCGCAGAAGGTCTTCTGTCCGCTCACCCGCGAACAGGCCCGTCTCTACGCCGCGGAACTGCGGCGGCTCGACGACAGCCTCAAATCCTCGACATCCGCGGCGCGCCGCGGACTCGTCCTCGCGACCCTCACGCGCCTCAAGCAAATCTGCAACCATCCCGCGCACTATCTCGCCGATGGCTCGCGGCTCGACGGACGCTCTGGCAAGCTCGCGCGTCTCGAGGCGATGGTCGAGGAGATGCTCGAGACTGGCGACCGCGCCCTGATCTTCACGCAGTTCGTAAAGATGGGCGAACTCATCCAGCGCCATCTCGACCACTGCTTCGGTTGCGGCGCGCCGCTTTTGCACGGCGGACTGAACCGTGCGGACCGCGACAAGATGGTCGCCGATTTCCAGTCGCCATCGGGTCCGCCTGTCTTCATCCTTTCCCTCCGCGCGGGCGGCACCGGACTGAACCTCACAGCGGCAAACCGCGTGATCCACTTCGACCGCTGGTGGAACCCGGCGGTCGAGAACCAGGCGACCGACCGCGCATACCGCATCGGGCAGACGCGGGCGGTGACAGTCCATGCGTTCCTTTGCCCGGGCACACTCGAAGAACGCATCGACCAGCTGATCGAGGAGAAGGTCCACCTCGCCGGGGAACTCGTCGGCGAGGGCGAATCATGGCTCGCCGATCTTTCCGACCGCGAACTCCGCGACATCCTCGAGCTGTCAGTGGATTCGGTGGGAGAATCAGGTGTGTCCCCGGTTTCCCTAGTAGGCAAGGCTGCTGCCGCCGATGTATTCGCGGAGGAGTGAATCGCTGGGGACGGCTGATGCGGGCGCCTCGCGGAAGCGCGCCAGGAAAGCGAGCAGGCGATCGATAACGGCCTCGTCATCCGCGGAAAGCGGCGCGCCGTTTTTTCCGCCCTTTGCCGATTTCGCCCCATTGAGAAGTTTCTCTACGATCGGCTTCAATACCGGCACTTCGTAGTCGATTGCCGAGTTGAACACCGCGTTGGCGTTGCATTCGAACGGGAAAATCCAACGCTCCTCGCCACGCCGCACGACAGGCCAAAACCCGATGGTCTCAGTCGCCGTGGTATTGCGGAAGAGATTGTCGCGCACGATACGGCGAAGCAGACGGATGTCGGTTGTCGAAATCCTTGTCTTGTCCGCAAATGAAAGGCGCGGAAGAAGCCGCACGTACAAAAGGAATTTCCATTCCGCTGGAATATCGGCGGTCAGGCGGGGATTGAGGCAGTGAAGGCCCTCCATCACGATCACTTCGTCGGAAGCGAGGCGCGTCGGAGTGGCGTCGTCGAAACCAGTCTTCGTGGCGAAATCGAAATTGCGCAGATGGACTTCGCGGCCTTCGAGCAACCCGGCGAGATCGGCATTCAGGCGCGGAATGTCCATCGCCTCGATATGTTCGTAGTCGAGGTTGCCGGATTCATCGCGCGGGTTGCGGGCGTCGCCAACGAAATAGTCGTCGGTGGAAAGGACGAGCGGACGAATTCCATTGGCGGCGAGATGGTACTTCAGGTGCATCGCGGTCGTGGTCTTGCCGGACGATGATGGACCGGCGATCAGCACAAGGCGCGTTTCGGGGCGCGCCGTGATTTGCGCGGCGATCTCGACGAGCTGCTTGTCGTACTTCGCTTCGGTTATCTGCACGAACTCATCGAAACCGCCGGTGGCGATCGCGGAATCAAGTTCTTCGATTGTCTTCATGTTTCACCCTTTGTTGCGAATGATGTTATCACCTGGCGAAGAGGATGTCGCGCGGAGGTTCCGCAACCGCCACGACTTGCCTGCCAGTGGAAGGATGCGGGAATGAAAGCTGAACCGCATGGAGGAGCGGGCGGCGCGGCGGGGATGCCATGTGACTGTCCTTCGCCGGATCGCCGTAGAGGTCGTCGCCCGCGATCGGATGGCCGAGGTGCGCGGCGTGGACGCGGATCTGGTGCGTGCGGCCGGTTTCGATTGTAAACTCGACCAGGGCGAGCCCGCCCCTCTTCTGCAGGACATCCCAGTGAGTTGTCGCATTGCGGGCATCGGGGTGGCGGGCGGCTTCGCCTGGCTCGACCACGCGCATCCGTTTTCCGTCGGGCCGCTTTCCGACAAGGGTTTCGATCGTGCCGCGGGCGGGACGGGGCGCACCGTGTAGGACGGCGAGGTACGTCTTTTGCACGCCGGCATGCGATTCGAATGCGTTGCGCAGTTTGAGGTATGCGTGTTGTGTGCGCGCGAAGACGATTGCGCCACTGGTGCCGATATCGAGGCGGTGCACGACGCCGGGACGGTCGCGGCTTCCGACATCCGCCATTTCGGGAAACTCGCGAAGAAGCATGTCGGTCAAAGCGGGTTCGTGGCGTCCGGGCGCAGGGTGGACGATTGTTCCCGCCGGTTTATCGACGACGACGAAGTCGCGGTCTTCGAGGATTATTTCGATTCCGCGCATCTCATCCACTAATCGTGCGGCGCGCTGGGGGCAGCGCGCCCTACCGCCTGCTGGACGGAATCCGAGTTAGAAGAGGCAGGACGGTTTGCCTCAAACCGCTGCGGCGCTGGATTAGCGCATTTTGGGATTGGCCTTGCGACAACGAGAAGATCGCGTCCGACGAAACGCGCCGAGCGTGTTTCTAGCGCGATTGAATCGGGAAGGAGCAGGTCCATTCCGGCGAGGCCCGGGCGGGCTGCGGCGTCGCCAAGAAACTTTGGCGCGTAGAAAAGCTGGAACTCGTCGGCAAGTCCAGCGCGGACGAGCGAACCCGCGAGGAGTCCGCCGCCTTCGCAGAGCATACGCATGAAACCTTCGTCGGCGAGGCGATGCGCAAGGGCGTGGAAATCGACTGCATTGGGGTCGCTGGCGGAAGGCAGCGTCCAAACGCGGGCGCCATGGGAGGTCAGTTCGCGCAATTTCCCCGCTGATGGTTCGCGGGCGGTGACGACCACGGTGCGTTCCGCCGCGGCGTCGGCGAGTACTTGCGCGGAAGGCGGGATGCGGCAGCGGCCATCGACTACAACCCGGAAGAGCGTTTGCGGCGCGCCGCGAAGGCGGCAGAGGAGCGACGGATTATCCGCGATCACGGTGCCAGCGCCAACGATCACGGCGTCGCAACGGCACCGCAGGTGCTGGACATAGTCGCGTGCCTTGTCGGAAGAAATCCAACGGGAGGAACCGGTGCGATCGGCGATGCGGCCATCGAGCGTCATCGCGAGCTTGACGGTGAAAAACGGACGCTCGTTCAGCGTCCGCATCACGAACGGCTCGATCAGCGCCTCGGCTTCTGCGCGGCATGGGCCGACCGTCACATCTATTCCCGCATTGCGGAGGATGTCGAAGCCGCGGCCGGCATGGCGCGGATTGGGATCGGGGCATGCCACGACCACGCGGCGGATGCCGGAACGCAGGATCAAGTCTGTGCAAGGCGGGGTGCGGCCTGTCGTGCAGCAAGGTTCGAGGGTCACGTAGAGCGTGGCCTTGCGCGAAGGCTTGCGCGGGCAAGAGGCGAAAGCGTTCACCTCGGCATGGGGTTGTCCGGCGGCATGGTGCCAGCCTTCGCCGAGAGGCGCGCCGTTTTCCACGATGACGGCGCCCACGGGCGGATTGGGCCTGGTCTGTCCCTCCGCGCGGCGCGCGAGCGAAAGGGCGCGCCTCATCCAGCGGATATCATCGGATTGCGCTTTCATCGGAAGGGGCTGGCTTATCGATTGCGATCGACGGCATCCGATTGCGATCGAAATCACTTCTTGTGGCGGCGATGCGCTGGCGGCGTGGCCACAGTGCGCTCGGGGCGCTTCACATCGCGTTTCGCGCGGTCGAGGATGCCGTTTACGAACGAGCCGGAGTTTGAGTTGCTAAAGAACTTCGCCAGATCGATCGCCTCGTTGATGCAGACGATGGGAGGCGTTTCCTCGGAGTAGAACATCTCGAAGAAGGCGAGGCGGAGGACATTCCTATCGACCGCGCCCATGCGGTAGATGGGCCATGAGTTGTCGCCCGTGTTCGTATATGACTCGATGCGGTCGTCGATTTCGTTGCGGATGCCCCACACTCCGCGGGCGAGCTTCTCGGCGAAATTGCGCAGGCGGGGCGGCGCGATGATATCCGCGCCGGCGTATTTTTCCTGCGGGTCATTCGGCGAAGGCTCGGCATCCGGCGGGGCGTCGGCGGCCCTCTTCTCGAGGAAAAGGCGGATTTGCAAATCCCAAAACGCGAGGATTGCCGAATCGAGGTCGGCGTTCGCGACGGGGTTGAAATCGAGCATGAAGATAATCTGGAGGGCCCATTCGCGGGCCTCGCGCCTAGTAGTGGCCATGGCTTGGCGTCCCGCGATCGGAGTTTCAGGGAAGGACCTTGAAGAGCGAGGCCATCTCGATGGCGGCCTGCGTGGCGTCCCAGCCCTTGTTGCCGGCCTTGGTGCCAGCGCGTTCAACGGCCTGCTCGATGGTATCCGCGCAGATGATGCCGTTCAAGACAGGCACGCCGGATTCGAGTCCGATGGAAGCGAGGGAGCGCGAGACCTGGTTGTTGATCAGGTCGGCATGCGGAGTCGCGCCGCGGATGACCGCGCCAACGGCGACAATCGCATCGTACTTGCCTGTCTTCGCGAGGCGCGACACGACGAAAGGAATCTCGTTGGCACCGGGGACTCGGGCGAGCGACAGATCGGCTTCCTTGCCGCCGTGGCGGATGAAGCAATCGGTCGCCCCCTTCACGAGCTGCTCGGTGAAGAAGCTGTTGAAACGACTAACGACCACGGCGATCTTCAAGCCGGCCGCGTTAAGGTTGCCAGAGAATTCTTTCATTGGTGAGGCTCCGTTGAAAAGTTCGAGGGATGATAGCAGAAATGGGACGCCGTTGAAAGCGCAAACGGCAAAGACGCAGTGCGGCGGCGCGCCGCAGTGGATTGTCGCGGGCTCGGCTGGCTGCCGGACGCGGCTTGGAACCCATCAGGAATCGATCCGCACGCGCGGATCGAGCCAAGCGTATGCGAGATCGGCGAGAAGATTCACGACCTGGTAGAGGATGGCGCCGATGATGACGACGGCGCGCACTACCGCCATGTCGGACGAATGGATCGCGTTCAGGCTCACGCATCCAAGGCCCGGTATGCCGAAGAAGCTTTCGAGAAGGACGCTGCCCGTGAAGAGGAATGGAATCGAAAGGCTCACGTAGGTAAGAAGAGGGATCATGCTGTTGCGCAGGACATGGCGGAACAACACGCGGGACGGGGACAGACCCTTCGCGATCGCGGTGCGCACGTATGGACGATGGAGTTCATCGAGGAAGACCGCGCGGAAAAAGCGGATGTCACGTCCGAGCCCGCTCACGACTCCCACGATCACCGGCAGCAGGAGGTATGTCCAGTTTTCGAAACCCCAGATCGGGAAGAGGCGCAGCTTGAAGGCGAGCAGGTATTGTCCAGCGACAACCCACACGACGTAGTTGATGCTCATGAGGGCAGTCGATGCAAAAAGGATCGAACGATCCACGCCGCCAGCGCGCCAAAGCGCGGCGGCCAAGCCGAGGCAAAGCGCGACTATGGTTCCAAAGACGAGTATTGGGACAGTGAGGGCGAGCGAAGGCCAGACGCCGTCGCGCAGGACTTTCGTGACAGGCGCGCCATGTTCGGTCGAATCGCCAAGGTCGCCGCGCAAGAGCGCCGACATGTAGTGGACGAACTGCGAATCGAAGAAATGCCGTGTGCGACGACGAAGTGAAAAGTGATAAGTGGAAAGTGAAAAGTCATTGCCGGGGTCTGTCGCCCCCAAAGCATCCGGCAAGTCTATCCACATCGCTTCGACATGTCCGTCTTGCGGGACATCAAAGACAAGGTCGCCGGAAGAATGGGCGGAGCAGGGAATGGAATTGGTAAATAGGCCCGTTGACGAATTGCCCGCGGATGAAGCGGCGAACCGCGTTACCCCGACAAGCGATGGCGCGGTTGGCGGATCGGACAGCCTTGGGGAAATGGAAAGACGGTATGTGCCGTGGGAAAGCGCAAAGGCGAGAGGAACGTCGAGGCGGTTGGTCGAAAAAAGCGGCGCGCCGTTTTTTGGCATTGGCGCGATTGCGCGGGTTGGCGCCCAGTTGCCGAAAAGAAGCGGGAGATCGTAGCCATGCTTCGCGTCGAACGCCGCAAGCGAAGCGGGGGTTGCGTTTTTGCCGAGCACGACTTCCGCGGGGGAACCGCCGATCACATGGAAGATGACGAACGTGAGCAACAGCACCCCGATGGTAGTCGGGATGAGGGCGAGCAGACGGCGAAGGATGTATTTCCCCATTAGTTGCCTTCGGGATCCTTGACTATCTCGCGGTTGACGATCTTGCCAGTGAAATCCTCGTCGCCATCATACGCGAAAGTCCAGCGTTGCGGGCCGAGCGACTGAATCAACTCAGGCGCGGCGCCGGGCGCGGGGATCGCGGGGCGGAAGATCACGCTTCGGGCGGTAAGCGTGCGCCCGAAATCATCGGTTGTTTCAACGAGAAGTCCATCGCTGGTGAAATGCTCGCTGCGAGTGCCGCGAGTGCGGGTCCAGCCGGTAAGATTCTTTTCGGAATCATAGTGGAAGATATCGATCCACTTGCGCGCCGGGAAAAGCGCGGGATCGGCGTATGTCTTCGCACCATTTTCTCCATCGAAGGAAATGATGCGTCCGTCCGGAGTGTACGCGCGGATTTCATTCGCGGGGAAGCAGACGGACAGGAACGCCGGCGCCGAGATAAAGTCGCCATTGTCGGCGAAGACCCCGACATCCGCGCGGGAACAGAGCATTTCGGAGCCTGGGGCGATCGGGCCGCGCTCCTGGTAGTCGATCACGATTTCCGCGCGCGAGCCAGCCTCGTCGAGAAGCTTGATCGCAATCTTTTCGGGATTGCCGGCGAGAACGCGCCAATGCCACTTTAGCGGCTTGCCGTTGAGATCCTGGCTCTTGCCGGCATCGACGACATAGCGGCGCGAATAGGCAAGTCCGCGTGCGAGACGCGCGATAGCCTGCGGCGTCGTAAAGAGCACCTCGGGGCCGCAATGGTCGATGATGTCCTGTCCGCGGCGGGAAAGCGGCTCCTCGACAACCTCGATGAAGGCGATCGGCGGAAGCGAGTTGGTGGTGAGGTCGTGGCAGAGGTTGACCATGCGCAGCGCGTCGATCGCCGACGATGCGAAGACGGAAGGATGGGCGGCGGGGCGCATGTAGGTTTCGGCGTCGGCGGGATCGACGCACTTCTGGCCATAGCGGAGCGCCCACTGGAGAGTCGGTGCGATCAGTCCCTTGTCGGAAAGGAACTGCTTGGTTTCGGGACGCATTGCGGCGAGCGAAAGGAAGAAGGCCTGCATAAACGGCTTGTCGGACCACGAGGCGCCCTTGCTCAAGAGGAAATAGGGGTGATTCGCGGGGATGAGATCCTCGCCGTCTCCAAAATCCTTCAGGCCCGGATAGACATAGAGCTGGTTCCGGAAATAGGCGAAGGCTAGCACGGACATCAACTGCGGATTGGTGAGAAGCGTGCGGCCATTGCAGCGCCATAGCGGGCCATCGACGGTGGCGGTCGAAGAATTGCCGATCACCGAAAGCGGGCCATGGAAGAAAAACGCATAGTCGGGGCCCCTATCGACATGGCGTTCCTTGGCCATCTTCGAATAGCGGGTCCTGACAAGCCATGGGAATTCCCCGCGTTCCGGGTGGGAATGGTCGTTGTCGCGGTTGTCGTAGAGATCTCCGCGATTGCCCGCCGCCGTACCCTCCTCGAACCATTTGCGCACGGCGTCGCCGGCCGGCCCTTTCACGCGCACGACAGGGTTCGTGACCGCGGGAAGGCCATTCGTGGAAAAGTTGAAGAAGGTATCGAAAGCGCCAAGCTGGAAGTTCCAGACAGTGTTCGACGGACCGACCCACACTTCGGACTTCGCGTTGATGCGCGATGGGACTTGGGCATCTGGCGCTGGTTCTGCGGCAAGGGATTTGGCGAGGGCGAGGAGTTCATCGAAGCGAGGGGTGGCGCGGATCGATGCGAAGTCGGTATCCTTGGAAATCTGTTCGGCATCGGTGAAGCCGAGGCGGATCGCGCGTTCGAGCGTATCGAGGGCTTCATCCGTCTTAAGCTGCGCCGAAAGTGCGCAGGCGAGGTTGTAGCGCCATGTCGTGTCTTCGGGAAGAAGCGCGGTGCCAGCGCGGGAAATGGTTTCGACGGACTCGTAGTCGCCGACGCGAAGAGCCTGCTGGAGTTCTGCCACAAGACGCTGGTGGCGGGGGAAAATCGCGGGCATTTCAAAGACATTCGCCGCAAATGCCGCGCCAATCATGGCGCAAAGCATGGTGGCCGCCAACAAGATCACAGGGCGTTGTTTCATTGCAAAACTCCTTACCGCGATGCGTAGAAACAAAAAAACCGCGCCTAGGCGCGGATTTTCTTCTACCGGGATGGTGGAGGTAAGGGGAGTCGGACCCCTGACCTCTTGAATGCCATTCAAGCGCTCTACCAACTGAGCTATACCCCCATCGGTCATTGGCTCTTGCGGCTGTCTTCTCCGCAAAAAGGAAAGATAGTTTTAGCAGAACGGTGACAGGATGTCAACTATGGATTGCCAAAATTCAAATTATCGTGAAAAGGCAAAAAAAGAGCGGAGCCACCGTGGTGGCCCCGCTATCGCGCCAGAAGAGATTAGAGACCCTGGCAGACCGTGATGGCGGCGACGCCGACGATGTCATCGGCCGAGCAACCGCGGGAAAGGTCGTTCACGGGCTTGGCGACACCCTGCAGCACCGGGCCGAAGGCGTTTGCGCCGGCGAGGCGCTCGGTGAGCTTGTAGCAGATGTTGCCGCACTGGAGGTCGGGGAAGATAAGGACATTGGCGTTGCCCTGGATCGCGCCGCCCTTGTTCTTGGAGGCGCCAACGGAAGGAACGAGCGCGGCGTCGGCCTGCATCTCGCCATCGACGACGGCGTCGAGGCCGATTTCGGCGAAGCGCTTCTCGGTGAGTTCCTTGGCGATGCGCATCTTGTCAACGAGCTCGTGCTTCGCGCTGCCCTTCGTGGAGAAGGAAAGGAATGCGAGGCGGGGCTGCTTGCCGACGAGGGCGCGGTATGTGTTGGCCGTGGCCTGGGCGATATCGACGAGCTGCTCGGCTGTCGGGCAGGGGTTGACGGCGCTATCGGCGTAGAGGAGGACGCCGTCGCCGGAAGCGGTCGGAACCTTGAGGTCCATCACGAAGCAGGCGGAAGCGAGGGCGATGCCCTTGGCGGTGCCGACGCAGTGGAAGGCGCTGCGGAGCATGTCGGGAGTGGATGCGATCGAGCCGGCGACGAGTCCATCGACCATGCCGCGGTTGAGCATCATGTTGCCGAAATAGAGGCGCTTGCCGCGGATGGTCTTGTCGGCCTCTTCCTCGGTCATGCCCTTGGCCTTGCGGCGCTCGTAGAAGGCGGCGATCAGTTCGGGGGCGATATCGGCCTTGGTGTAGTCGAGAACCTCGACGCCCGCATCCTTGAGCGAGACTCCGGCCTGGGCCTCGGCGGCGGCGAGTTCATCGGGTGTGGCGAGGACGACCGGCGTGGCGATCTTCTGGGCCTTGATCTTCGAGGCGGCGAGAATCACGCGGGGGTCCTGGCCTTCGGGGAGGACGATGCGCTTGTTGGCGGCCTGCGCCTTGGGGAAGATGGAATCGAGAAAGTTCATGGGGGTTAGTTGTCCTTTCGGGAGGAGTGGAATGTGGAAAGATTGTACAAGGATACGCCTGGGGCCGTGAAAAGGCTAGAAAATCATTCGCGTTGCGGAGGGGAATGCGATGCTTCGTCCGCAACTGGTTGATCATCGGCCTTTGGCTCGAACGCATCGCGCTTCAGAACGCCAAGGGACGAACGGCCATCGCGTGCCGAATGCGCCGCGTTTTCATCGAGGACGCGACGGCTCGTGGCACCACTTTCGCCAGGCGTGCTTATCACGTGTGGCTTGACCATTACTATCAGCTCCGTGCGCTGCTTGACCTTCTCTGTGCTGCGAAATAGCCAGCCCAGGAGGGGGATTCTTCCCAGGACCGGCACGCGGCTAACCTGCTCGGATTCGACTTCGCGGATGAGTCCGCCGACGGCGATGGGCATTTCGTCCATGGCGACGAACGTGCCAGTCACACTGCGCGATGACACGACGTCGATCGGCACATTCTGCACGAGTCCGCCGTCGTTCAGGCTGTAGATTGGAATGGTCGCGGCATTCTTGCTGATCTCCGAATTTTCCTGGAGAAGACGAAGCGTCACCGTGCGGTCGGCGTTGATGTTGGGCGTAAGGAGAAGCAGCGTTCCAACGGCCTGGAACTCAATCTCGGTCTGCGGGACAGTGATGGTCGTATCGCCGTTCGCGATTGTCTGGCTCGTTATGTTCTTGACCATCGGGCGCTCTTCGCCGATGAAGAGACGCGACACCTCGTTGTTGGCCGTCAGCAGCATTGGCGTCGCGAGCGTGCGCGCCTTGCCGTCGCGTTCGAGAAGCTGGATTCGCGCCTGGAGGTGCTTGCCCAGGACGCGGAAGGAAAAGGCGTTTCCGTTGCCCTCGGTCGCAAGCGGGTTGAATCCAGGGAATCCGGCGGCGACATCATCCCAGTCCGCGCTTCCGTCGGAATGGCGACGCAGGTCGCGTCCGTATGTGTCGGTGAAATTGAAGCGGTCCGCAAGCGGTGTCGCGCCGTGGGCGTCATCGTACGCGGAAAATTCAAAGGATGACGTGAAATCGTCGTCGAGCTGCAGTTCGAGCACCTTGACTTCGAGCAGCACCATCGGCGTGGGGACATCAAGGCGGCGTACGAGTTCGCGGATGTCGTCCATCGCCTTCTTGTCGCTCGAACGCACCATGATCATGCTGTTCTTGCGGCTCACCGTCACGAAGATGTTCGCCGAAACGGACTGGACGGCATCGGCCGCGTTTGTCGCGCCGGCTTCCTTGCTCGTGAGCGCGATGCGCTGTGCCTCGGCGAGATTGACGGTCTGGTTCGCCGGGCCAACCATCGAAACTCGGCCGTCATTGAAGGCGAGCATTCCGCTGCCCGAAGTGCCTCCGCCGGTGGAAGCCCCCGACGGTGTCATGCCGAGGAATGACGACCCGCCACTGTCCGCTATGCGGTTGAAGCGCTCGAACCGGCGGGATATGTCGTTTTCCTCATCGTCGAGAACTTCGTCTTCGCCAAGCGAAAGCAGCACGCGCTCGGGATACAGGCCATAGATCACTGACGCGACTTCGATCACATTCGGATAAAGCAGCGTGAAGGTCTCGGTCTGCTCCTCGCGGAAGGTCGAAAGGCTCTCGGCATATTCTGTCATCGTCATCACATGCACGATGCCAGTCGTGGCGTCGTTGCGGAACCAAAGGCCCGTCGTGTGGCACGCATCGCCGACCGCGACTGCGGCGGACACGTTGCGAAGGGCGATGGAAACAGGCACCTTCGCGGCTTGCGAGGAAGTCGAAATGTTTACGCCCGTCTGGTCCGCGACGAGCCGCATCAGCGTGTCCATCGGCACTTCGCGGCATTCGACATGGCGGAGCTGCGCCGCCTCGCCCTGTCCATCGCCATTCGCGGGACGCAACGCGCCGCGGAGCATCAGCGGGGCATCGAGCGTGGGCGCGGAGAACGCGACGCCCTCGGCCGTGATGGATTCGACTTCGATGGAGCCTTTCACGCCGCCCGATGAAAGCGTGATCGCCGAACCAGGACGGACGACACTTTCCACGCCGTCCGCCGCGACGAGAGCGGCACCATCGCCATCCGCGCCCACGACGAGCGCGCGCAACTCAATGCCGTCGAGACCGCCCATACCGCCGCGCAGGGTATCGGCCATGCGTTGCGTTGGACGCGTCGGGTCGCGCTGCGGCCCTGTGGACTCTTGCGCGAACGCGAATGCCGCGACAACCGAAAGAATTGCTGGAAGAATGAATCTCATGGTGCGTCACCTTTGCTAAACTGCGTTGGCCATCGAGAAGAGGGCGAGGAAAAACGAGATGTAAACGAAGCCGACGATGGCGCCGGTAATGATGATCGTCGCCGGTTCGATGGCGGCGGAAATGCGCTTTACGAGGATTGCGAGAAGAGTGTCGTGGAAGCGCGCGATTTCGTCGAAGGTCATTCCAAGCGAACCCGTCTTTTCGGCAACGGCCGTCATACGCGGAAGCATCGGCATGAATTCATGCGCCTTCGCGAGCGCCTCGGAAAGCGGCGCGCCGCGCATCACTTCGTCGCGCGCGTCGGCTATGCGGCGCGCGAGGCGCCGGTTGGGAAGCACATGCGAAATCACATGGAGCGAATCGAGGAGCGTCACGCCGCTTTCGACAAGCAACGCCATCACACTCGCAAACACCGCTGTGCCGGAAACCCTGAGGACACGTCCGGCGACGGGGAGATGCAGCAGGATTGCGTCTTCGCATTCCCTCGCCATGGGATTCAGACGGGCCGCGCACCATGCGGCGATCGCCGCGCCGATTCCGCCGAGGATGTAGAGTCCATTCGCCCGCAGCCAATCCGATGTATCCATCAACGATTGCGTAAGCGGCGGCAGCGTGGTGTTGCCTTGCTGGAGGAACGCCGCGATTTTGGGGATCACGGTAACGACAAGAAACACGCTCACCGCAATCGCCATGAGAATCGCGAGACATGGGTAGATCAGGGCGTTCGCGACGTTCGCGCGGATTTCGCGGCGCGCCGCCATTTGGTCCGCCGAACGCGCCAGGACAACATCCAGCTCGCCGGAATGCTCGCCTACCCGAGTAAGCTGGACAACCTCTTCTGGAAAGACATTGCCGAGCGAAGCCATCGCGTCGGAAAGGCTGTCGCCGGCACGGATGCGTCCGCGAATCGCCAGCCATGCGCGGGCGGCGCGTGGGCGGCGCGCCTGTGCGGCGACCGTCTGCAACGCGAGCGAAAGCGGCACGCCGCTCCGCAGCATGGCGGCAGTTTGGCGCAATCCAAGTTCAATGTCGAGCGACGCGATCGGCAGCAGCCATGCCGGGTGCCAGCGAGGGAGAAGGCCAGGCTCGGAAAAGGCGGCGGCGCGATCCTCTTCGATGGAGAGTACGATCAATCCGTTGTCGCGGAGCTGGCGCGACAAGTCGGAGGCGTCGGGCGCCTCGCGGCGTCCGTCAACCGATCTTCCCGCGTCATCGCGCGCCTTGTACTTGAAAAACGGCATGCTTCCATGTTCTTAAACGCATGGCGCGCATGGAGGGTTCAAGCGGAATGGCATGCTATCCGCGGCACGTTAATCGGCAACCTTTCGTCTTGCGCGACGGCATGCGTTTTGCATATACTTGCGGGACTTTCCTTGGGCCGGTAGCTCAGTCGGTAGAGCAGCGGACTTTTAATCCGTTGGTCGCGGGTCCGAGTCCCGCTCGGCCTACCATTTCACATCATTGAAAATGGCTGGTTTATGGATTGCGCACTAGGGCCGATGGCACTGTCCCATTAAGCGGAGATTATCATGGTGACTAACTGAAATCGCGCGGGTATAATCAGTCACTATGTTTTTACCTAGTAGCACGATACCGACAAACAGGCTTTGCGTTGGAATGGCGATTGCGGCCATGACGGCTGCGACTTCGATTCTTGCGGCGGAGGATGCGACCGAGCAGTTCAATTTCGCGACAGGTTTGCTGATCCGCGATGAACCAGCGCTCGCCGCCGAGGAGTTCCAAAAACTCGTCGAATCGAATCCCGATTTCGCGGAGCTTGATTCCGCGCTCTACCGCTGGGGCGAAGCGCTGGCGAAATCAAACCAGGAGGCCGCGGCCCGCCCTGTCTTCGAGCGACTTATCCGCGAACGCCCGCAATCGGAACGCATCCCCGAAGCCCATTACTGGCTCGCGCGTATCGTCGGAGCCGATGATCCACGCACCGCCGCAGAGCACTATTCCGCCGTCTTCAATGGCGCGCCCGGAAGTCCCCTCGCCGAGGCGTCGCGCTATGGCGCAATCGACGCGCTCTACAAGGCTGGCGCATGGAAAGAGGTCGCCGAATCGTGCGCGACCGCGCTCCAAAACGCGCCCGATGGCAAGTTCGCATCGGAAACGCGCCTCCTCCGCGCCTGGTCGCTCGAGAAACTCGGCGATGATGCCGCGGCCCTCGATGCCTACCGCGATTTCGCGGGGCGTCACGCGGATGCGCCACAGGCCGCCGAATGCCGTCTGCAAGCCGCCGAATGCCTGCGCCGCATGGGGCGTCACGAAGAAGCAGCAAACGCCTTTGCCGAACTTCTCGGCACCGATGGCGCGATCGGCACGACAGCCCGCATTTCGCGCGCCTTTTCGCTTCACGAGCTTGGGCGTCCGGCAGAAGCCGCCGCGAGTTTCGCCGATGCCGCGCAGCGCCTCGGCGATGACCCGAAGGCCGTCACATGCATCTTGAATGCCGCGCGCGAATATGCCGCCGCGGACGACATGGCGAAAGCCGCGGAAATGTACGCCGCCGCGGAAAAGGCCGGACAAGACTCATCGTTCCAGCTCGGCATGACACTGATGCGCCAGGATCGCGCCGACGACGCCCTCGCCGCCTTCCGCCGCGCCATCGAACACGAGACCGCCGACACTCCGGCCGACCAGCGGCGCACCGCGCGTCTCGCGATCGCGAACATCCTCTATCGCAAGGAGAACTTCGCGGAAGCCGTAGATGCCTTCAGGCAGGCGATTGAAAAGGAAGGCGATGCGACACCCGCCGCGGATAAAATGTCAGCGCGGTTGCCACTCGCATTCGCACTGTTCCGTCTCGAGCGCTTTGGCGAGGCGGATGCCGCTTTCGCCGATGCGATCGCACTGGCGCCCGAAGGCGAAAAGCCAGATGCCGGCGCAATGTACCAATACGCCTGGTGCGCCCTCCATGCGGATAACTCCGCCGAGGCCCGCAAGCGTTTCGAGGCGCTCGCGGCCGCGCATCCCGAAAACGATCTCGCACCGGAATCGCTTGTACGCGCCGCTGGAATCGCATCGGAATCTGGCGATGCCGATGCCGCGTCAGCGCTCTACAAGCGCACTGCGGAAATCGCGCCCGACTCGCCTTGGGCCGCGCGCGCCCTCGTCAATTATTCGGGTATCGCCATCGAATCCGGGCATTTCGACGAAGCGCTTGCCGCCGCGCAAAAGGCGGTTGAAAAGGCGCGGGGCGATGATGCCCTGCTCGCATTTTCCCATGCGTCCGCAGGCGAGGCGCTGATGGGGCTGAACCGTTTCGAGGAAGCAATCGAAGAATTTAACAAGGTCAAGACCGATGCCGCGGACATCAAGGCCTCATGTGCGTTCGGCACGGCGATCGCGCTCCGCGAACTAAAGCGCTTCGACGAGGCCGCCGCCGCCTTCGCGCCAATCGCCGCCAGTGAAACGCGGTATGCCGAGGAATCGCTATGGTGGCGCGCGCTGTCGTTCGCCGACGCGGAAAAACAAGTCGAGGCGAGCGAATGCTTCGGCGAGTTTATACGCCGCTTCCCCGATTCCGGCCATGCCTCCGACGCCGCATACCTGCAGGCTCTCGCCGCGTACCGCGTAAAGGATTGGGCGAAGGCAGACACACTTTACGCCGGATTCTTGAAGGCATACGCCGATTCACCGCTCGCGGTCCAGGCGCGCTACGACTGGGCATGGGTGGCGCTTGAATCTGGCGATCAGGAAAAGGGCGCCGCGCGTTTGCGCGAGGTCATCGCCGCCGCGCCACAAAGCGCCCTCGCCGCCGACGCGGGTTTCCGGGTTGGCGAAATCGAGTTCGAGGCGGAACGCCATGCCGAGGCCGCCGCCGCGTATGAAACGGCGTTGAAAGTCGAGGGAATCGACTTCGCCGACAAGCTTCTCTACAAGCTCGGCTGGGCGAATGTCCATCTTGACGACAAGGCCAAGGCGCTCGCAGCCTTCGAACGTCTGGCCCGCGAATTTCCCGAAAGCGAACTCGCAGGCGAATCGCTCTACATGCAGGGCGAACTGCTTTCGGCGATGGGAAAGCGCGACGAGGCGATTGCCGCGCTTGCGAAAGTGCAGGATCCAGCCTTCGCCGAAAAGGCGCTCCACCTCGCTGCGGAATGCCATCGCGGCGAAGGCCGCCATGGCGACGCGATCGCGGCGTGCGACAAGCTTCTCGGGCAATTCCCCGAAGGAGAACTTCGCGCCCAGGCGCTTCTCTGCAAGGGCCATTCGCTTCGCGCCGCCGGCGCGGACGCCGACGCCCTCGATGCGTATGCGGCGGTAGTCGCGGCAACGGAAACCATCGACGCCGCGCAGGCGATCATGGGCCAGGGCGATATCCATTTCGCGGCGCAACGCTGGCAGGATGCCGCGAAGGCGTACCTCAAGATCGACATTCTCTACGGCTACGAAGAGCTCAAGCCGCGCGCCCTGCTCATGCTTGCGCGCACGTGGAAGAAGGCTGGCGACGACGCAAAGTCCGCGCAGTACCTTGAGCAGTTGAAGACGCGCTACCCTGATTCGGCGGAAGCGAAGGAAGCGTTGTAACCCATCGACGAGGATATCCCGAAATGCATTCGCTCATGGAAATGTTCAAGAGTGGCGGGTTCATGATGTGGCCCATCCTCGCCTGCTCGATTGGTCTTGGCGCATTCCTGCTGGAAAGGCTTGTCGCAATGCGGCGCGCCGCGATTTGTCCGTCGCAGTTGCGCGCCAGGCTGCTGGCAGCGGCGCGTGAGGGCGGCGCATCGGCAGCGCTTGAAACTTGCAATGTGGCCGACAACGAAAAGCTTCCGCTCGCGGTGATGGCGCGTGCGTGCCTCGAACGCGCGGGCCACGATGGATTCGAAATGGAAGCGGGCCTGGAAGAAGGCGGGGCGCGCGTGCTCGGCGACATGCGCCGCGGCGCGCGTCCGCTTGCCATCATCGGCGACATCGCGCCGTTGCTTGGCTTGATGGGCACGGTGACGGGCATGATCAAAGCCTTCGATGTCGTCGCGAAAGCCGGTGCGCTTGGCCGCACCGAATTGCTCGCCGAGGGCATCAGCGAAGCATTGCTCACAACGGCCTTCGGACTGCTTGTAGCGGTTCCCGCGCTTCTCGCATACCACTACATCCGCTCCCGCGCCGATGCGCTCGCGCGAGAGATGGAAGATATCTGCCTCGAGATTATTCGCGTCGTCCGCGGAAAGTGACTAGGCATACGAGCCGAGTTTCTTCGCGAGTTCGATGATCGAGCGGAAGTCTTCGAGGCTCACGCTTGACGGAACGGAATGGTCGGAAGAGAAGATGTATCCTCCGCCTTCCTTGAGCACGGGAACAACACGTTCCATTTCGGCGCGGATTTCATCTGGCTTATCCCACAGCACGGCATTAACGCCGCCATGCAGCACGAGCTTGTCGCCGTATTCGCGCTTGATCTTGAATGAGTCCATGCCCGCCTTGACCTCGAGCGGATTCAGCGAGTCAATGCCGATTTCGACAAGGTCGGGAATGAATGGCATGATGTTGCCGCACGAGTGCAGATGCGTCGGGATGCCCTTTGAATGCGCCCAATCGCATGCGCGCTTCTGGAATGGCTTCAAGACTTCCCTGTAGGTCTCGAGCGAGAAAAACGGCGTGCCCTTGTAGCCCATGTCGTCGGGCCACGACACGCAATCGAAGTGGTAGCCGTGATCCCAGATCATATCCAGCATCGCGATTCCGCATTCGAGATAATGCGAGAACATGTCCATGACCCATCCGGGATCCTCAAGCATGGCGATCAATATGCGCTCGGTTCCCGTCGACCACGAATGCGTCACGTCGAAACCGAACCAAAGATTGCCTTCGATCCACGCGCCATTCTTACGCCACTGCGGATAGTTCCGCTCGAGATTCTTCCAGTCGACACGGTCTGGCGATGGACTCATGCGCGCCTTGGCGGATGCCCAGCTTTCGCGGTCCTTGATTGTGAAGTCGAGGAATTCCGGCGTTGACGCCGCATGTTTCCAATTGCGAAGTGTCGCGCCCCACCCAGTTGTCTGGATGATGTACTCGTCGGTCTCCTCGATGACCTTCGCCTCATAGCGCGGCGAGATGTCGGCCCAGAGGCCGCATACTTGGTCGAGACCGAAGAAATCGACGAAGCTCATGCCCTTCGGCATTCCCTCACGTTCCCAGCGCTCGATTGTCGCTCCCCATGGAATGTCGGTAATCGGTACGCGATCAGCCTCCTTGTGCGCATACATCCTGCTGAAGCGTTCGTATGAAGTCATTGGTGCCATGACATCCTCCGTTTTCAAATGGAAACCATTATCGCGATATCAATCTTCGTTTGTTCGCAGCATTGTTGTCAATCGCGAAACTACCGATACACCTAGACCTCGCTTAGTCCGTGGGTTGCCGTACCATGGACTTGTATGCCGAGACGCGCGATTGGATTATCTGGATCGAACTAGAACAAACGCAGGAACGTTTTCACCATGAACGGAGCCCTCGACATCAAAAGTGAACCTAAAAACGGGGTCTGTCCCCATTCCAAAACGGGGACACACCCCGTTTTTTTCTCCAAAATGTCGCCTGGCAGGCGACACATCCGCTCAAAAATACTGCTATTCTCCAGCCATGATTTCGGGGACACACCCCGATTTCGCGGTTCAACAAAACGGGGACACACCCCGAATCCAATGGGGACATACCCCGATTCAAAAAGGAGAAGAGCAATGAGAAGACCACGCGCAAAAGCCGATGGAGAAGGCTTTTACCATATTGTCAACCGTCTGTCCTGGCAGGGATGTTTTCTGAAGGGCGACTGGAAGAAGCGGCTGCTGGAGCACATCCGCTCGGCGGCGGAGTTCGCCGGAGTCGAAATCCTGACGTTCGCAATCATGGGCAACCACTTCCACCTTCTCGCGAGGGTCGAGGCAAGGAGGGATGTCTCCGACGATGAACTCCAGGAACGCATGGGCCACATCTATTCCGAGAAACAACTCGAGAAAAAGCAGAACGAATGGAAACACTGGGATGCAGATGAAAAGACGAAGTGGAAGGCCGACGAAGCCCGCGCACGGATGCGGGCCCGCATGTACGACCTCTCCGAGTTCGTGAAGATATTCGCGCAGCGGTTCAGCACCGAATACAACGCCGCGCGGAAATATACTGGCTCCCCATGGGGCCAGCGCTTCAAGAGCATCCTAATCGAGCGCGGCAGCCGCACATTACCGGTTGTTGGCGCCTACATCGACCTGAATCCAATCCGCGCAAGGATATTCGCAAATCCCGGCGAGTATCAATGGACGGGCCTTGGCGCGGCCTTGCGCGGCGACGAAACCGCCCGCGAAGGGTTGATCTCCCTCATCTCGTATGCCTACGGAATCGAGCGGAGGAGCTGGGACGAAACCCTCGAAATCTACCGTTCGATCCTCGACGGCAGGCTCAAGCTCGATGCCGCGAAGAACGGGGACACACCCCG
>JAZQOE010000126.1:0-2857 GCA_045627705.1 Kiritimatiellia bacterium
TCGTAGCGTTCACGAAGAAGACTTATGCGAGAAGAAAGTTGCATTTGCACATCAACATTCCAAGAATCACATGCCATCGAGGAAGCGATCGACGACAAGCTGGCGGAACTGCGGCGAGAGCGTCGCGAAGTATGCGGTGAAACCCGTAACGCGCACGACGAGATCAGGGTGCGACATTGGATCGGCATTCGCTTCTAGCAGCGTCTGCTTGTCGAGCACGTTGATGTTGATCAGCGTTCCTCCAAGGTCGAAGTGCGTCTTGATTAGCTCCTCGACCCGCTCGATGCCACCCTGGCTCGCGCTGATCTTCGGATCGAACTCGATCTGGAGCGGACACGTGTTGCCGTAGTTGCACTGGATGCGCGCGATGCCGATCGCCTGCGCGGTGGGTGCGCCATCCTTGCGGAAACCGGGATTCGGATTCGCGCCGTGGGTGACGGGCGTCCCTGCCTTGCGGCCATCGGGTGTCGCGCCAACGGTGCTTCCGAAATGAATTGTGCTCGACCACGAAAACCAGCCGGGAACGAGCGTCACATGCGGCGGCATCTTGCGCGCCTTGATGCGGTCAACATACAGTTTCGAAATGATCTGCGCCCACTTGTCGCCGCGTCCGGATCCCTTGCAGTAGCGCTCGGAGGACTTGAGCATAAGCCGCACATTCTCATCGGGGAAGTCGTTGCGGCACGCCTCGCGCACTTCCTTCCAGGTGATGCGCTTCTCATCGACGACGCGCTGCTCGATCGCCGCGAAGGAATCGGCGATGGTGCCAAGGCCGACACCATCTACGCACAGCGTGTAGAAGTCCGCGCACTGCGAGATATTCAATCCCATCTCGAGCGTGTGACGGCAGAAGAGGTTCATCACCAGTTCAGGCAGGACCTCGTGCATGTGGTCGAGGTGGAAGAGCAGCCCTTGCGCAGTCGCTTCGATCGCGATGTCCAGATGCTTCTGCAGCGAAGCGAGCAGCTTGTCCATCGTAGGTTCGGGATCGGTATCGACAAGTTCCTCGAAGGCATGCTGGAAGCAGAGCGCGACATTGATCTTCGGGATGTCGTTCATCGGATATTCGCGGCCTGGGATGGACATCCAATGGCAGCCCGACGAAATGCGCGTGTTCGCGACATGCGCGTCGATTCCGGGAAGCTCGTTGCGGGCGTAGTTCATCAGCCCCTTGTGTCCGCAGAAGCGCGGCCAGCCCTTGCGTTCCGTGAAAATGCATTCGACGGCGAAACGCAGGAAGGCGGGATCGATGGAATCATGCACGCGCACGGTGAGGTTCGCGGCGATGTTCATCCTGCGCGCCGCTCGCAGGATGAGCCACGACATCTCGTTGGTCTGGTCGCGCCCTTCATCGTCGCACCCCGAAAGCTGGTAGTAGCGGGTGTCGATCAAGAGCAGATTGGCGACAAGGAAAGTCGCCTCTTCCTCGGTGATGATGCCGGCCGCCCTGTCACGATCGTAGAATGGCTGGAGCATCAGGTCGAGCCTGCATCCCGCGCCGTCGCGGTCATATATGCGCGAGACGATGTTGAAGTGCGCGATCCATTGGCAGACTTCGCGGAAGGTATGCGGCACGCCCTCCACGCAAGCGCGGTTTGCCTCGAGCATCTTTTCGAGTGTATCGCGGATTTCAGGGCGCGTCTCGTCCGCGAGCATCTCCTCGATTCTTGCGACATGGCGACGAATCCACTTCTGGATCGCAAGGACCGTGCGCTCCTCGGCCTCGAAGAAATCGGCCTTCGCGATGCCATGGACCTGCTTCCAATAACGCACCTTTTCGAGTATGCCGCCCCATCCGATTGTAATCGCATAGTCGAGGTCGCAGGAAAGGTGCGCCTCGCCGCCGATGCCATGCGCGATATCGTACTTCTTGAAAATCGGGATCAGCGGCCTGAAGGATAAACGGTCAAGCGGCCACGGTGAACGGAAGTTCGTGAGGAATGTCACAAGGCGGCCCGCGAGCATCTCCATCGGATCGATCGTCACAGGTGTCGCATCGAGGATCGCCTCGAAGTTCTGCGCCCATCCGAGGTAGCCATGGAAGTGGCCGCGGTCGTCGTTTGGAATCGGCGTGAACTTCCATCCTTCAGGTGCCGGGATGGTGCCGTAGTCGTCGCCGTCCATGTAGCCGACCTGCTTGCGTTTCTCAAGCGTGTGGCGAAGCTTCGTTTCCTTAATGCTGGCGTAACGGTCATCAAGCGTAATCATGGCAAGTGCCTCGATTCGGAACAGACAAAATACGGAAATCAATCAATCGGCTTCAGCGGCTTGGCGGGAACGCCAACACACAAATGGCGCGACGGGAGAGGACGGTTCACGACCGACCCAGCGCCAACGACGGTACGGTCGCCAATCGACGCGGCATCGAGGATCGTCACGCGCGCTCCGATCCAGCAGTCGGCGCCGATCTCCAATGGCCCGTTGGTGACCATGCCGCTTTGGTCGGCAAAGGGCGTTGCGTCGCGATAGTCGTAGCTGCCGCCGCTGAGGAGATACGAGAAGGCGCCGACCATCGTGCCAGGCTTCATCGTAAGGGAGTTCGAAGAAAAGACGACACAATTCGATGAAAGGTTCACCCGATCGCCAAGCGCGATGTCGCCGTTCTTGCAGTACACGATCGACTGGCGCCCCACATACACGCGCTCGCCGAGCGTTATCCCGTGATTGTCCTGTCCCTTTGCGTCCAGCATCGCCGAATCGTCGATGATGCATCCGTCGCCAATCGAAATCTTGCAGGCATGGCGGAAGGTCAGGTTGCGCCCGAAGACGACGCCGCGGCCGCAATGCCTGAACATGCAGGGATAGAGCTTCGAACGCAGGAAGAAGCCAAGTGCGCCTGGCGTCGAGCCGCAGAAAA
>JAZQOE010000127.1:0-19009 GCA_045627705.1 Kiritimatiellia bacterium
GACTTGTGTTCGTCCATTCTTGTCTTTGTCACTTCCGATCTTCCGAAAGCACAAGCGGCGAAACGACAAAGTCATCGCCATCGGCAATTATCGCTGCAATCCTGTTGCCGACGCGTTCTGCATCGCCTTCTGGAAGTCCGGAAATGATTCGGACCACAGTAGCTTTCATGGCGTCCCATTTTAACCAACTTGCCGTATTGCCGCAATGCCGTATTTCTTGCACACAGAGACGGTAGTGAACGGATGACAAGTGTCAGCTGTGGGGCTGCCGTCCACAAGACCCTGCTCGATCGGCGACGGCGATGGTGCCGTCGCAACGCGCGCATGGCAATCAAAATTGAATTGTTCCTGTGGAAATGGTTGGGACGGCGTTCCATCGCCCTCCGCCTAGTCCAGCAAATAATCCAGTAAAGTCGGGATGCACTCGGCGATTGTGTCTCGGCATGCGCGGTAGGCCGGGAGATTTCCGCCGATTGGATCTTGCAGGTCGCGATTTCTTGGCGGTTGTGGAAGGAAACTTAGCAGCAGGAAGGACTTCGCTTCGACTGAAGGTTCAATCGCAATCGCCTGCATCCTGTGGGATTGCGTCATCGGAACCACGATGTCCGCGCGCCGCAGGATTTCGCGCGTCGCCCTGCGGCTGCGATGTGCGGAAAGATTGATTCCATTTTCCTTCAGGGCGGCAATCGCGTTATGGCTTGCCACTAGCCCTGGCGACGTTGACAGGCCGGCGGATTCGACGATCCATCCAGAATCAGGCGGAAGCGCGGTGCGCAGGATTGCCGCCGCCATAGGACTGCGACAGGTGTTGCCGCTGCAAACGAAGAGGATGCGCCTAGGCATCGGCCTCCTCGCGGATGGCATCGTTCATCATCTTTTCGGTGATTGCGCCAAGACGCAATACCACGGGCTTGCCGTTGTCGTCGAACCTGATTACGGTGCTTGCGATCCCCCCCTCGCAGATCCCGCCATCGACTGCGATGTCGATAGCGATACGCGCGCCATCAAGTGCGCCGGCGGCATCGACTGCCGGGGCTTCGCCGCTCAGATTCGCGCTTGTCACGCGCAGCAGTCCGCCAGCGGCGGCGATCAGTTCGCGCGCGAACTGGTGGTCTGGCACGCGGAATCCTTCGGTTGCGCCATCTGTGCAGGCGATGACCATCGTAAGCGCGCCCGGCCAGAAGCGCTTGGCGAGCGCATGGGCGGAAGCGGGAAGCGGTGCGCCGACGCGGGCTTCGACGGCGGCGACATCGGAGGCGAGAAATGCAATGGGCTTTTTAGGATCGCGATGCTTTACTTCGGCTAGACGCGCCACTGCGGCCGCATTGCGAGGGTGCGCCGCGAGCCCATAGACGGTGTCTGTCGGAATAAGCGCGATTTGTCCATCGGACAACGCATTTGCGACCTCGTCGAGAGCCGCCGTGGAATCATTTGAGATGTCAAAAACTTTCATTGCTTCCTTGCACTTGGTTTGGGGTGCATTTTACCATATCGCATTCTCTTGTGCCATCGTTGTCGAATGCGGGCGGAAAGGGATTTGAATGGCGTGGCGGGTGTTTCGGGGTTTACCGCATCATTGCGCCGCTCCAGTTTCGATGATAAACTATAACCATGGTCTTTAGTTCACATCTTTTCCTCTTTTGGTTCCTGCCGCTTACGCTTCTTCTCTACTATGTGGCACCGCGTCGATGGCGGCATTTGCTTCTGACTCTCGCCAGCTACTATTTCTATGGCTGGGCGAATCCGCTTTTCGTGGTTCTGATGCTGGGATCGACGCTGATCGACTACATCTGCGGACTATGCATCGCCGGCGCGTGGAAGGAGATTCAGCCGCCGCTAGAGAAGGGCGGGGCGCGTTCCCGCGGACAGCGCGTGGCGCTTGTATGCTCGCTTTGTTCGAATCTCGCCTTGCTTGGTTTCTTCAAGTATTTCAACTTCGGCATCGACAGCTACAACGCGATTCTCCATTCGCTTGGACTCGATGCGCTTCGTCTCGATATGTGGCTGCGCATCACGCTGCCGCTTGGCATTTCATTCTACACCTTCCAGTCGATGAGCTATTCCATCGACATCTATCGCGGCGATGCGCGCGTAATCCGCAACTTCACTGATTTCGCCTGCTATGTCGCGATGTTCCCGCAACTGGTCGCGGGGCCAATCATTCGCTTCCAGGATGTCGCCGACCAGCTTGAATCGCGCAGGCACACGCTCGAGCTTTTCGCCCGCGGAGTCGCCTTCTTCTGTCTGGGTCTTGGCAAGAAGGTAATGCTCGCGAACACTTGCGGCAAAATCGCCGACACGTGTTTCGACGCCGCTTCGATCGGCTTTTTGGATTCATGGTATGGCGTGATCGCGTATGCCTTCCAGATCTACTTCGACTTCAGCGGTTATTCCGACATGGCGATCGGCCTTGGCCTGATGTTCGGTTTCACATTCGCAAAGAATTTCGATTCGCCATACATCAGCCAGTCTGTCACGGAATTCTGGCGCCGCTGGCATCTGTCGCTTTCGACTTGGTTGCGCGACAACCTCTACATCCCGCTTGGCGGAAACCGCCACGGCAACTTCCGCACGTACTGCAACCTTGCGGTCACGATGCTTCTCGGCGGACTGTGGCATGGTGCCTCGTGGAACTTCGTGATCTGGGGCGGACTCCATGGCGGCGCACTCGCGATTGAACGCGCGTTGCGTCCTTCCGCGGGAAAACCCGCCGCGGAATCGTCCGGCCACAATCGCTTCGCAAGCCTGCCGAAGATAATCGCGACATTCGTGTTCGTCTGCTTTGCCTGGGTGTTCTTCCGTGCCGCCGACTTGCCGCGCGCGCTTGCGTACATTGGCTCGATGGTGGGAATCGGCGAGGCCGGCACGGGCGCGAGTTTGATCGGTGGCCTGGTGTACAAGTCGTACTACCTGCTTGGCATGGCGCTGGCGGCGATTGTCGTTTGGCGAATGCCGCAGACATGGGACTTCACGCGCCGTCTGCCCGCGTGGAAGGCCGCATGGGTGGCGATTGTCTTCCTTGCCGCCGTGCTGCTTCTCACGACGCAGTCGTTCAACCCATTCATCTATTTCATCTTCTAGTCCGCCGCGATGGCGGACGTGTCTCTCTTTCGAAATGTCACAGTTCATCATAGATGGCGGGAAGCGCATCGGCGGCGTACACCGCGTTCCCGGCAACAAGAATGCGGCCCTGCCGATGCTCGCCGCGTGCCTGCTCACCGCCGAACCTGTCGAGATAACAAATCTTCCCTTGATCGAGGATGTCCGCGTAATGCTTTCGCTGCTCGGCGAACTGGGCGTGGAAGTCGATTTCGACGAAACGGCGCGCCGTGTCACGCTATGCGCGGCATCGATCCGTCCAAAGCGTCTCTCACGTGGACTTTGTTCGCGCGTGCGGACATCGATACTCTTCGCGGGTCCACTCCTGGCGCGGAATGGCGTCGCGTCGATTTATCCGCCCGGAGGCGATTCGATCGGACGCCGCCGTATCGATACCCATGTCGATGGCTTGCGCGCGCTTGGCGCATCGGTGCGAGGCGGCGCGAGCTATTCGTTCCGTGCAAAGCGACTTCGCGGCGCGCCGCTTTTGCTCGACGAGGCATCGGTCACGGGAACGGAAAATCTCGTGATGGCGGCGACGCTCGCGGAGGGACGCACCACAATCTACAATGCCGCGTGCGAACCGCATGTCCAGGACCTGTGCAAAATGCTCAATGCAATGGGCGCGCGTATTGCGGGCATTGGAACGAATCTGCTCACTATCGACGGCGTAGAAGCGCTTCATGGCGTAAGGCATCGCGTCGGCCCCGATCTCATCGATGCCGGAAGCTTCATGGCCGCCGCGCTTGCGACGGGCGGCGAATTGCGTCTCGAGGATGCCGGGAGCGCCGATGAATGGGCGGTTGTTGGACGTCCGTTCCGCCGCATCGGTGCACATTGGAGCCTTGAAAACGGCGTGCTGCACTTGCCTGCGTCGCAGAGGCTGAAGGCGGCAAACGATTTCGGCGATGCGATTCCAAAAATCGAAGATGGTCCATGGCCCGCATTCCCATCGGACTTGCTGAGCATACTGGTCGTGCTTGCGACGCAGACACGCGGCACGATGCTCTTCTTCGAGAAGATGTTCGAGAGCAGGCTGTACTTTGTCGATCGCTTGATTGAAATGGGCGCGCACATCGTGCAGTGCGATCCGCATCGGGCTGTTGTGTTCGGCCCGTGCGCACTTCATGCGACGACTGTGAACAGTCCCGATATCCGTGCCGGCATGGCATTGCTTGTCGCCGCACTTTGCGCGAAAGGCACATCGGTCATCCGCAATGCCGAAGTCGTTGACCGCGGCCACGCAAAGGTCGAAGAGGAATTGCTCTCACTCGGTGCCTTGATCCACCGCGAGTGATGCGCTTTACGCGGGTACGGCATCCTGTTGCACCATGCTGGTGTGGTAATGTACATTCATAAAAAAAACGGCCGACCAGCGTGCGTACACGGAGGTCGGCCGTTTCAATTCCAGAACTAACCGGAAAGATTATTTTGCGGACCAGACGGCGGGATCCTTGCCGCCGGCCACGCAGAGGGATTCGATGCGGATGTCGGACTTCGGATTCGTCGCGTCGAACTGCGGGATGAGGAGCAGTGTATGCTCGGCATCGGGGTTCTCAAGCTTCGAGAAGAGCGGGAGGTTCAGGTAGCCGGGGCCGCCGATGCTACGCCCCTGCCTGCCGCAGTCGAAGATGTACGGGGGAACGGTGTCGCGCTTGGGATTGTAGTGCGGGTTGTTCAAGAGACGGCCATCGACGACGACAAGAAGCTGCGCGCAATCGACCGAGGTTTCGCCCCAGATGATGATTGTCTCGCCGCGGAACTTGAACTCGAGGGCGGGCGCACCGTTGGTCGCGACCGTGGTTTCGTCGAGCCAGCGGGCGGGCTGGAAGTCGTAGAAGCGGCCGTTGACATTGGCGAGGCCGGTCTTCCACTGCTCGGGGAGGTTGAGCTCGGAGATGAGCTGGCGCTTCCAGGTCATGTAGGTGTCGGCATACTTCATCTCTTCGGGGATGACGCACTCGCGGCCTTCGGCGATGGCGGCCTCCATGGCGTTGATCGCGGCCTCGGCGAAATAGATGTAGCCCTGGTCATGCGGATGGACGCCGTCAAGCGGCCATACATCCTTGATCGTGGTCTCGCCGGCTTCGAGCTTCTGGAAGATCAGCGAAACGGCGTCGCCGACTGCGGTGTTGTAGTACTTGGAGAGTTCCTTGTGGGCGACAAGGCGCTTGTAGGAGTCAATCTGCTCCTGGGTCACGTTCTGGACATTCCACTGGAAGGGGAAGATCACCTGCACGATGGGCACGCCCTGCTGGAGGGTACGGCGGATGATCGATTCGTACGAGGCGAGCGATTCGGGATTGTCGGAGTAGATGTCGTCGTTCGCGGTGAAGTCGAGGAAGAGCATGTCGGGCTTGTAGCGGAGGGCGTCGCGCTCGAGACGGAAGACGGCAATCTGCGAGCCGGTGCCGCCGATCGCGCCATCGCGGAAGGTGAAGTGCGCATCGGGATATTTCTTCTCGAGGAACTGGGCGACGCGGGCGCGGTATGAGGTCGTACCCTGGTCAGAGGCGTTCGAGCCCCATGTGAGGGAGGCACCGAAGAATGATACAGTCAGGTGCTCGCCGGCCTTGGCCTTGCGGTCGAACTCGGCGAATGAAGGTGTCTGCGCGAAGGCGGAGGCTGCGATGCCGGCCGCGCAAATGGCGGCGATGGCCGAAACGGTGAAACGCATGATGTGTTTTCCTTTTGCTGTTTTCATCGCGCGGAATAAACACGCGACGGTTTGACAATGATACGAGAATAATGGGGGTGATGCAAGTGCGCAGCCGAAGGAGGACGCCAGACAACAGGCCCTGCTTGCAAACATCGGGAAATGCGCCAACGAAGTCACCGCGTTAAAGGCGAAACTCGTGGAGATAACGACATGCCACTAGCGACGACACCCGCCACCATGAGACTCCCGCTCGCGGAGAAGGGCAAGCACCCTCTCCCGCTCCGCCCTGTCCACCTCTTCTTCCACATTCGCAAGCAGCTCTTCTCGGCGCCTTTCCGCGATCTTCCGTGCTTCCCAGTCCCGTCGCCATTCCAGCTTGAGCAAAACATCCGCTTCCTCCGGCGTTGCCTCCCTGCGCGCCCATTCGGATTCGGCGGACATCCTGGCGACATCCCGCTCGAAGTCTGTTTTCGCAACCGATTCCAGCGTTACGGCCTCTGCCGCCGACTTCGCCTCCTCCTCCGCCCTGGCCTTCGCCTTGTCGATGAGATCGGCACGTTTGAGCGGCCAGCTGGACTCGACGATTTCTTCGTGCGTTCGATCGCGCGGCGGAGAGTAGGTCACCCGGGAGTGGCAGTCGAACACGTAGAATATGAGCCATGTCACAAGGAACACGGCCAGGGAATCTTCGGACCAGGATTTCTTCTCGCTCATTCTTCGACGACCCCTTTCGGCGTGGGACAGCATAGCACTTCCCCGGCATTCGCGGAAGGGAGAAAAACCACATGAAAAAGACACTCTTCACAATCATCCTCGCCGCTGCGGCGGCCATCCGCGCGGAACCCCTGCTCACATGGCGCGCCGAAATCGCCGTTCCCCAGGCGGCGCGAATCCAGGTCATACGAGGCGAGACCGTCGGCATCGCCGCCGACCTCTTCGACCATGGCGAACCCTACGCCCCGTTCGGCGCTGTCGCAACGTACTACTATGTGCGCCGTCATTTCGCCGCCGACAACCGGCACCTGCGCGTCGTTGTTGTCCGCGAGCGAGACAAGGCGCACGTCCAGCCCGTCCGGGGTGAGACGCTCGCTCAAGCCGTACCTCGCGGCGCCGTATTCGCGCTGGAGGTTGCGGAGCGCCTGGTTCCAAAGGTCCATCCGGCTGTTCTCGCCCATGTCGAACATCGTGGCCGTGTCGTTCGACTGCAGCGCGCGGCGAGCCGCGAGTATTCACGCAACAGCGCCTGTATCCTCGTCGAGGAGCGGTTCGTCCCGCCGAAGAGCGCCGTCGCCACCGCCTTCACGATGTCCGCCAGGTCGCCCTCGAACATGTCGCCCTGCGACAGGAACGCCGCGAAGTCCGTCCAGCCGCCTATGCGGGAGTCGATGTATGCGCGGTACGCCTGCGCCACCGCCTTCACGATGTCCGCCAGGTCGCCCGACGCATCCACGTTCATCAACGGTTTCGTCGGCGGTGATGGAATCGACCATGCGCCGCCCCCCGATCGACTCGACCCACTTGCCCGTGCGGGACGCGATGGCCTTGCGGTGCGCGACCTGCTCCGCATTGAACGAACCATAGTACTGGTTGTACGCCTCGCCGATGGAAATCTTCTTTAGCGGCACGATGCGCGTTATGGTGGCAAGCGCCTCTTCCTTCGATTTCACGGCTCGCTTCTTTTTTTGGTATTGTTATTGGTTACGCAGATAAAAGCAAATGGGCATTTTCGCCTAAAAGAAAAAACCCTTGCAAGTTGTTGTCTTGCAAAGGTTTATAAGTGGTCGGGGCGGCGGGATTTGAACCCACGACATCCAGCTCCCAAAGCTGGCGCACTACCAGGCTGTGCAACACCCCGAAATTCTTGCGCAATCGTTGTTTCAAATCGTGTCGCCGATTTGAAGCAACCCTCTGCCGGACAAGGGTTGCAAGTGATTTTGACTCGCTTGGGGCCTTATCGCTCACCCGCCTTTTGAATGCTTGCCTCAAAGGTGGATTTTGCCCTGAAACCGATTTTGTCCCAGTTTTTATCCCAGTTGAGGCTTGCATCCCCGCAGAAGATGGCGCACAATATACCCTATTGTTTCATATTGTGCAAATCGAAAATAGCGGAGTTGCAAAATGGGGCTGAAATTGACGCGGTACGAGGGAGGATTCCTGCCGACCTGGTTTGCCTCATGCGGTTCAGCGAGTTGACGTGGCGGGGAAATTCTGGTGTCCTACCATGAAGAATAGCGTCTCATTTGTTGGAACTGATTTGGCTGAAGCACCCGTGGCGCTTGTCCAATGCACGGATTATGCCCGAGAGAATGTCGGGTTGGCGATTGACAGGGCGCTTGCGTTGCTTGGCGGAACTGAATCGTTCGGGCTTTCGGGGAAGCGCGTGCTGGTAAAGCCAAACCTGCTTTGCGACCGTCCTCCGGAAGACGCGGTAACGACTCACCCTGAGATACTGCGCGCCGCGATACGCATGTTAAAGACGGCAGGCGCGGATGTGAGGGTGGGGGATAGCCCGGCCAGCGCTATCCGCCTGCGCCGCGTGTGGGAAGTTACAGGCGCCGAGGCCGTATGCCGCGAGGAAGGCGTTCCGCTCGTTTCATTCGAGAGTGGCGAGATGCGTCTAGTTAAGCGGGATGGAATCGAGCTGCTTGTCGCGGCGGAAGCACTGGATGCCGATCTGATTGTCAATCTTCCGAAGGTCAAGACGCATGGCATGACGTTATTCACTTGCGGCGTAAAGAATTTCTATGGATTGCTTCCTGGGTATCAGAAGACGCGCCGACACCGCGAATATCCCAATCCGCGCGCTTTCGCGAAGTTGCTTCGCGCATTGCTTGCCGAGATGCCGCCGCAAATATGCATTGCCGATGGCGTGGTTGGAATGGAGGGCGATGGCCCATCCAACGGAATGCCGATAAAATTGGGTTTTATCGCGGTGTCGACAAGTCCGCTTGCGCTGGATGTCGCTGTGTGCAGGAGGGTTGGCATTCCAGTTTCGCGCGTACCTTATCTTGCCGATGTGGCGGAATCGAAGCCGCGGGAGCTTGGCGACTTGCCGAGTGGATTCCACGTTAATATGCGTCCTCCATCGACATGGAAATCACTCGCCGTTCCCGCGCCGATTGCGAAATTCTGCGCGAGATGGCTGTGGGTGCGTCCGGAATTCGATGGCGTGGTTTGCGTAAAGTGCGGACGTTGCGCCAGCGCGTGTCCAAAGTCCGCGATTGCCTTCGAACGGGGACAGACACCGAAACTCGGCAGACCGCACGAGTGCGTTGGCTGTTGCTGTTGCCATGAGGTTTGTCCCGCAGGCGCAATCCACATGCGCACCGGCCCTCTACTGCGCCTTGCCGGAGTCTTTTCCGAGTTGGGAAAGTGATGAATAGTGCCTTCATTTGCTTGTTATTGTGCGTGACATGCATTTTGTGATATTAATCTTCCAACTACATTGAGGGACTTTTCAATGCTTACCAAAGACGCCATTTTCAAGAAGTTTTTCGCCACTATCGCGGAGTTGCGCAAGAATCCGCCGCCGTTGCTTCTCGCCAATCTCCGCCATGCAGGTGCCTTCGTCGATGTCCGCAAGCTTATCGACTGCGGATGGGAGCAGAAGAACGGTCTTCAAAAGGGCGCCGAAGTGCTGGAGAAAGGCAGTGTCGTGCTTCGCCGCAATATCGGGAAGGGACGGCGGAAGTCCGAGTTCCGCATTCTCCTGAGCTACGCATGCAATCCAACGCCAAGTGCGAACGGAGGCCATTCGCAACTGAAGGACGACGCGCTTGTGGCCGCATACGTTGGCACGGGGCCGTACAATGCCTACCTTCGCTGGCTGGATTTCCCGAATGTCTCCCAGGCGGACCTAAAGAGGCTGGTGAAGGAGATTGAGAATGCGACGGTTTCCCCAGTCGGGCTTTTCGACGATGATTTCGAATTGGTCGTGGCTGACACCGCTTACTCCGGGGAGGCGCCCCTGAATGCCCACGATTCCCAGCTTGCCGCGCTTTATAACGTGGCCCGCCAGGAGATGGACCGCAAGAATTACGCTTCCGTCCGCCGCATTTATACGCCGATGGTCCGTGCGCTTCTTACAGACGACGACCCCGCCGGGCGTTCCTTTATTTCCGATACCGATGACGCAGGCTTGCTTGGCCAGATAATGAGTGATCTCGCGGTTGCGAAGTATCGTGAAGGCGTGAGGGCAGTGATGGGGGTCGTCCTTCTTAAATTCTGGGACAGGATGGAAGCCGAGTTCGATTCCAGGCTGTGGATGCAGGTCGCGTCGCTCGCATGCTGGCTGGAAGAGTTCATCCTGGCCGGATATCTCTATGGGCGCGGGGTGCCGATGATCAAGAAGGGCGAGGAAAGGCGCGAGGCCGCCTTCGACGCCAGCCGCAACGTGCTGTTTTTCCTCCGCAAGTTCCCAAAGGATCTGGAGGAATTGGATTTTGCTTCGGCATGCCTCGATGATCTCGCCCCGGATCTCGCCGTGGATGAGGATGCCCGCGTGCTCCATATCCTGATGCGCGCATGGATGCAGACCTGCAACAATGGAGAGGTGTCGGACGATGTCTTTGACCTCGCCCATACTTCCATCTCCAAGGGCTGCGCCGAATTCGATGCGACGCTGCCTGGCGACGAGGAAACGCTCAAGCATGTCCCCTGCAGCGTCAAGGCGCAGCTTTCATGGCAGACATTCCTTGCGCTTTTCGACGGAAAGCTACGGCAGGCGATCGAATCGTTCCCTCATGCGGCTTTCTCCGACGGCTCGCGCAAGAGTTTCCTCCCGCCGACAACCTTTATCGCGGGCCTGCCTATCTGGGATGTCTGGCGCGGCATCTTCAGGAACTTCGACGATTACGATGCGGACGCCCTCTTCAATGCGTTGTCTGCCCGTCCATTGAGCGGCAAGCCCGATGCATGGGTCGATGTCGGGTATGGGGAACAGACGGATTTGCATTTCCTTTCGCAACAGCGGGTCGTCCATGTCGCGAAACGCCAGCTTCGCGATTTGGATTCATTGGTGGTCGAGGGGATGTTCCAGGATGACAAGGGCGGTGATGTCGTCAAACAAGTGGCATGCCTGCCATATCTGCCCAAGGAACGCGAGGCCAATGCCGCGAACGCGACATTCGGCGTGTGGGAATACTTCCCGTGGCGTTTCCTTTCCGCGGCCGATGCGCGCGTGGAGCTTGAAAACGGGAGGCAAATCTACGCGACCCTGCCGTACTATGCGGCCGATAAGTTGTGCGCCGCGCGCGGGCAATGGATGCGCGGGCTGCTCGCGATTTTCCCTACGCATGTCTGGAAGAGCGATGACGCCGTGGATAGCTTCAGGCAGGGGATTTACAATGAACTTCTGTTCAGAAGCGGCGTCAAGGGGTGCGGCGTGGTGCGCAAGGTTGAGAAGACCCGCATCGCCGGCGTAGCCGATGAACTTCTCCGCTTTACCATCGACGTCGCTGAAGTCGGAACAGGCATTCCGCTTGTTGTCAACCCTTTCCATTTCACAGGGGATGTTCCGGGGGTTGGAGTCAGGATCGGCTTTGAAGGGTGGGTCTATCTCGATGGACATGGCATCGTCGAGTCCAAGGCCGAATACGAGCGCAAGTATCCCGAAGGCCGCGAGGTGATTCTTGCGCCGGCGTACCTGAATGGCGAAGCCGATGACGACGAGTCCAAATCGAAAGCGCGCAAGGGGAAACAGGCAGGGAAGGAACAAGACGAAGGCGGGAAGGCGGACGGGTCAAAAACAGACGGTGGCGCCTTGGCGAAGAAGCCGGGGATATTGCTGGTTGAGTGCAAGGTGGCAGGGACGTCGCATGTCGATGACATCGTTGGCAAGATGGCGACGGTGACGACAGGCGCGCGGCTTGAACTGCGGCGCGACAAGTCGAACGCATGGGATTCCGATGCGATAGCGGTCATGAATCCTTGCGGCGAACGGATCGGCTTCATTCCACAGAATCAGAACTCGATCCTCTCGCGCCTGATGGATGGCGGAAAGAAACTCTACGCCATAGTCATGTCGAAGAAGACAGAAGATAGATTCTTCTCCGTTGCCATTGGCGTTTACCTCGAAGATTGAGGCGGACGCTATTTTCGCGGAAATAACAGCCTTGTGCCGTGGTTCTGCCAGCCCAGCTAGCATAAGCGCACGGGTATGCCCATCGCCGCGAGTTCGGATTTGATGCCGCCGATGGTGTAGTCGCCAGTGTGGATCATGCCAGCGACAATCGCGGCATCGGCGTGCGCGATGTCGAAGGCGTCGCGCAAAGGGGCTGGACAACCCGCGCCGCCGGAGGCCACGACCGGAACGCCGACTGCATCCGCAATCAACCCCGTGATCTTCAGTTCGAACCCGGCGCGAGTACCATCGGTGTCAACGGAATTGACGACGATTTCACCGGCTCCCAAATCGGCTGCGCGCTTCGCCCATTCGACGGCGTCAATGCCCGTGCGTTCGCGGAATCCGCGCGTCGTGATCTCGTATCCGCTCGGGCATTTCGCGAGGTCGTCGGTCGCGACTGGATCCATTCCGAGCACAATGCATTGTGCGCCGAAAGCGCGCGCGCCTTCCGCGATGATTTGCGGATTGCGCACTGCGAGCGAGTTCACGGATACCTTTTCGGCTCCGGCGAGAAGCGCGCGTGACATGTCGTCGAGCGAGGAAATGCCTCCGCCGACAGCGAATGGGATGCGCACGGCGCGCGCGACTTCGCGCACCATGTCCACATCGAAGGGGCGGTGTTCCGCAGATGCCGTGATATCGTAGAAGACGAGTTCGTCACATCCATCCTCGTAGTACTTCGCCGCGAGTTCGACGGGGTCTCCGAGGTCGATGTTGTTCTTGAACTTCACGCCTTTCGTCACGCGGCGGTTGCGGATGTCGAGGCAGGGGATGATGCGGCGTGTCAGCATGGCGCGCCCTCCTTTGCGGATTGCTCTGTTCCATCCCACTCGAGGAAGTTCGAAAGGAGCTTCAGTCCGACACGCCCCGACTTCTCTGGATGGAATTGCGTCGCCGCGAGATTCCCGCGCGCGACAGCCGACACGAACGATACGCCGACGTAATCGGTGCGTCCGATTACGACCGACTCATCCGCCGGCGCGGTGTAGAAGCTGTGGACGAAGTAGAAGTCCGAGTTGTCGGCGATGCCTTTGAAGAGCGGGTGCGGACGCGATTGCGCGACTTGGTTCCATCCCATGTGCGGCACTTTGACGCGCTGGTCTGCCGGCTGGAAGCGCACGCACTTGCCGGGGATGAGGCCGAGGCATTTTGTTCCTCCGTCCTCTTCGGAGGACTCGAAGAGAATTTGCGTGCCGAGGCAGATGCCGAGAAACGGCGTGCCACGCGCGACTACCTCGTCGATCACTGGGCGAAGACCAGACGCCTCGAGATTCGCCATCGCGTATGCGGCGGCGCCGACGCCAGGGAAGATCACATGGTCCGCAGTGCGCACGACCTCCGGATCGGAGGTAATCTGGGCGGCGCAGCCAAGCGATTCAAATGCGAGCCGGACGCTCGTGAGGTTGCCGGCCTTGTAGTCGAGGATTGCTAGCATAGAGTGTGGAGCTCGCGGAGCATTTCGCGGATCGGGAGCTTGTTCGGGCACTTCTGCTCGCAGGCTCCGCAGTCGATGCAGTTGGAGAATGCCTTTTCGGCGGGGAAGTGGGAGAGGGTGTCACGCGCGGCGTCGGCGAGTCCGAAGCACTTCCAGTTGCGGTGGAGATCCATGAGCCATGGGATATCGACGCCCTTGGGACACGGCTGGCAGTAGCGGCAGCCCGTGCAGAAGCGGTCGCCGAGGGTGGCGCGCAGGCGGTCGAGCCCTTCGCACATCGCGGCGTGGACATCGGCGGACGGATCGAAGTCATGGGCCGTCTTCACATTCTCCTCGAGCATCTGCATCGTGCTCATGCCGGAACAGGCGGCGCTTACATCGGGGTTCGAGAGGACGAAGCGCAACGCCATGTCGGCTGTCGGCATGTCCATGCCGAGCGCCTTCTGGAGAACGGTGGACTTGGTCGCCAACACGCCGCCGGCGACGGAGCACATCGCGATCACGCCGACGCCAAGTTCGCCCGCGCGCTTGATTGTAGGCTCGTAGCTGCGGTTGATCATGTTGTATGGCACTGTGATGCAGTCGAAGAGCCCGGTCTCGATGCACTTGATG
Source organism: Kiritimatiellia bacterium (assembly GCA_045627705.1). Classification (GTDB taxonomy): domain Bacteria; phylum Verrucomicrobiota; class Kiritimatiellia; order RFP12; family JBMNHG01; genus JBMNHG01. The sequence goes on from JAZQOE010000127.1 coordinate 13,930, forward strand.
AAGTTCTCGGGCGTATCATGGCCAGTGAAGCCGATGTTCTGGACGAGGCCTTCGCGTTTGGCCTGGCGAAGGGCGTCGAGCACTCCGCCTGGCTTTAGGAGGTGCGGCATCATAGCCCACGAGAACCAACCGACCTGGAAGAACTTGAAGTGCGTAAGGCCGAGGATGTCGAGCTGGCGCTCTATTTCCTTGCGGAACATGTAGCCTGTCTTGTTAGGATCGATGCCGTCCTTGCCGGAAACGATCAGGTCGTTTGCCTTGCCTGACTTCGCAATGCCGGGAGCGGCCTTGTGCTGGCATGTGCCGTTGATGTAGTAGCGGGTTGACTCGAAGTAGTTCACGCCAAGTTCGACCGCGCGGGCGACGAGATTCGTGTTCAGCTCCTGGTCGGGAGTGAGACGCATGCAACCCATGGCAAGCGCGGAAATCTCCCAGCCAGTGGAGCCGAGCTTGCGGTAGCGCATCGTTGCGTCGTTGCGGTTGAGTGGGCCGGAGAAAGAGGCGGGGGTGATGTGCATGGGAATCCTTTGGGGTAAGAGGCAGATAACAGATAACAGATAGCAGATAGCGGTTTGGCCAGTTGCGCTAGGGGATAGCGCAACTAGCGGGGATGGGGATTACTCGAAATCCACGACGCGTCCGGTGTCGGCGGAAAGCTTGATGGCTTCCATGAGCTTGAAGACGCGCATGACCTGATCGTGCTTGACGATCTGTTCGGCCTTGCCTTCGATGGCGTCGATGACGTTGTTGTAGAAGTCGAGGATCGTGGCCTTGACGAACTTCACGGGTTCCTCGTGGATGGTGTCGTCGGTGCGCGGCGCCATCGTCTTGGTGAGTCCGGCGGCGGTGCGGATCGGCACTGCGTCGTTCTTGCTCCAATCGGTGACGCGTACTGTGCGGCTGCCTTGCTCGCCCCATTCGACGACGGCGGAACCATCGCGGCCGAGGACGTACCAGCGCGGAAGATTGATGAAGTTGCTGGTGCCGACTTCGACGTAGTAGGTGATGCCGGAATCGAAGTTCAGCGTGGCGTAGAATCCGTCGTCAACGAGTTCGTTCGTGACGTGCGTGACCTGCGCGTAGATCGTCTTCAGCTTTCCGGGCATCATCATGAGGGCCTGGTCGAGCAGATGCACGCCCCAGTCGAGGATCATGCCGCCGCCGTGTTCCGGCTCCTGGCGCCAGTCTCCGGGAATGCCGCGCGAACCGTGGACGCGCGATTCGATTCGGAAGATATCGCCGAGCGTCTTCTCGTCGAACATCTTCTTCACTGTAAGGAAATCCTCGTCCCAGCGGCGGTTCTGGTGAACTGTGAAAATCTTGCCGGTGCGGTGCGCGGCGTCGATCATCTCCTTGAGTTCCTTCGATGACATCGCGACGGGCTTCTCGCTGACGACGTTCTTGCCGGCTTCGAGGGCGCGGATAACGATGTCGTGGTGGCAGTCGTTCGGCGTGGCGCAAGTGATAAGCTCGACCTGCGGGTCTGCGAGGACTTCCTCGAAGCTGCCGTAGGCATGGAGTCCGTGCCCGCGCGCGAACTGGCGGCGCTCTTCCTTGATGTCCCATGCGCCGTAGCAATCCATGCGCTCGATCTTTGATGCTGTCTCGCGGTGCCAGTTGCCCATGCCGCCAAGGCCGACGATTACATGACGATGCTTCATAGTTGTTTCCTTTTGTGGATGCGTTGCGAACAGTTTGTGTCAGTTGATTTCAAGTCCATCGTGGCCGGGAAGCGTCGGAAATGGCGCGTGGGGTTCGGCCTGGTACCAAAGGGCGACCGATACGATTTCCGACTTCTGCACGAGGAAGCGTCCGCCCGAACGCCAGCCGAGATCCTGGATGGTCACCCGCAGTTCCTTCTCGAAACGGATGGGATCCATCACGTGCCAGCGATACATTCCAAAGCGCTTCTGGGTATTGTAGATGCCATCCGGCTTGTTCGCCAGGAACATGCCGCTCCACGGAGTCGTGTATGTCACATATCGATTCTCTTCGCCTAGCTTGTCGCCGAAGGTGCACCAGTTAGCGGAACCTGGATCGAAGTTGTAGGAACCGAGGAAATAGTCTTCAGTGCCAGTGCCGCAGATGGTCGGCGACGCCTTGTCGCCATCCATGAAGAACTTGATCTCGCCTTCGCCCCACCAGCCGTTGTTGCGGATGCCGTAGCCCATTACGGTTCCGACGTAGTGGCCCTGTCCCTTTACGCCGTCGAGAATCGTGTGGATTCCCCCCTCGGTCGGGTTGGAACGGCGGAACTGCGCATGCAGGTACGCGGCGTCGTCAGGGACATCGGTGAGCGTGTAGTCCACCTGGTAGAAAAGCGTTGTCGGCTTGTCGTCGAGGTTTTCGAGGGTGATGCGGCAGCGCTTGCGGAAGGGCATCTCCCACCAGCAGTTCATCCCCGATCCCGGATTGTAGCAGACTGGCATGCTGGAAAGCTGCGCGTATGTTCCCCAGACATTGCCGAAGAAGGCGCTGATCGGGGCTTCGATGCTGGGCGCTTTTTCGCCGTCCCAATGGAAGCGGAGGATGGCGAAGCGCGGATGAACGGCTGTCATCCAGATGTGCTGGATTGCGCCGGGGCCTTTGATGTCGGCAACGGTGAAGGTCTCGCCCGGCTTGATCGCCACGCATGGGCGAACCTTCCAACCGATGCCGAGATCACGTGCGCAGCCTTCGCCCTTTGGGTCGGCCAGCGCGCCATTGCCCTTTTCGCCAGTGGGATTCTCGGCACAAATCGAACGTGTCTTCGCGTGCGAAAGGCGCGAAAGGTTTCCGAGATTCATTCCAAGACCATTGAACGGTTGCATTGCTGTGTCCACGGGAGCAGGCGGATTGACAACGCCAGGGGTGGGGAAGGGGACTCGGTGCGCGGACTAGCGCTTCACGCGCCCGGAGGTGTTGCCGGCCATGAGGGCCTTGACCTCGGAGAGCGTCGAGAAGTTGTAGTCGCCGGGGATGGTGTGCTTGAGCGCGCTGGCGGCGGTCGCGAAGCGGACTGCCGTCGCGGGCTCGGCGAACTCCGGCGTATTGAGCGCGAAGATGAGTCCGGCGCAGAAGGAATCGCCGCCGCCGAAACGATCGACAATGTCGCGGATCTCGTATGGCGCATGGTTGCCGTTGGAATCGAGAGGCGCGAAGTGCGCTTTCTTCGCCGCGCAATCATAAAGCATCGCGCCCCAGTTGTTGTGGTCGGCGGAGATGCTTTCGCGAAGTGTGATCGCGACGAACTTCGCCTTGGGGAAGCGCGCGGAAAGCTGCGCCGCGACTTCGGTGTAGCCGCCGAGGTCGAGTTTGCCGCCTTCGATGGAGCTATTGCGCGCGCTGATGCCGAAGACATCCTGCGCATCTTCCTCGTTGCCGATGATGATGGTCGCGAGGGAGACGATCTCCTGCATGCAACGGCCTGCCAGCGCCTTCTTGTCGGTGCCTGGTTCCCAGTTCCAGAGCTTCTTGCGGTAGTTGAGGTCGATGGAGATGGTGACGCCCGCCTTGTCGGCGGCGCGGGCGAGGGCGAGTGTCGCCTCGAACGCGTCGCGGCTGAGCGAAGGCGTGATGCCGGTGAGATGCAGATGGGTGCATCCCGCGATCATCGCATCGAAGTCATACGCGGATGCGGGGTGCTCGGCGATGGCGGAGTGGTCGCGGTCATAGACGACGTTCGAACCGCGCACGGACGCACCCTGCTCGGCGAAGTAGATGCCCATGCGGCCTGATTTGACGACCGAAGCGCGCGACACATCGACGCCGATCCCGCGCAGCTGCGCAAGGCATGCGCGCGCGATTGGATTATCGGGCAGAACCGTGAGATAGCGCGACTGCATTCCAAGTGTGGCGAGCGAAACACAGACGTTCGCCTCGCCACCGCCAAAGGTGGCCTCGATGTTGCCTGGGAAGACTTGCCCGAAGCGGAGTTTGCCAGGGGGGCAGAGACGGACCATGATTTCGCCGAAGGCGGCTATGACTGGAGTGTTCATGATTAGGTAAGAGGTTGCGCGGATTACATTGATTCGAGTTGGGCGATTTTGGCTTCAAGATCGGCGAGGCGCTTCTTCAGGCGCTGGATGGAGCGTGTGGCGAGAAGCGTTTCGGCGTATTCCTTCTTCGTGGCGGCGGGGGAGCCAATCACATACGAGCCGGGGGCGACGTCCTTGGTGACGCCAGCCTGCGGGCCGATCTGCGAACCATCGCCGACATTGAGGTGCCCGCTTAAACCAGCCTGGGCCCAGACCATCACGCCGCGTCCGATATGCGTGCTGCCGGCGACGCCAGACTGCGCGATGAGCCCGGCGCAATCGCCGATGCGGACGTTGTGCCCGACCTGCACGAGATTGTCGATTTTCACGGTGTTGCCGATCTTCGTGGAACCGAAGCGGGCGCGGTCGATCGTCGCATTGCATCCGATTTCGCAGTCGTCGCCGATTTCGACGATGCCAATCTGCGGGATCTTCGTGACCTTTGGAAGCATGAGCGGACGAGGCTCGATCAAGTAGCCGAATCCGTCGCCGCCAATCACTGCGCCACAGTGGAGGATCGCGCGCTTGCCGACACGGCAGCGTTCGCGAACCACGACCTGCGGATAGAGATGGCTGTCCTCACCGATTTCCGCATTTGCGCCAATGAAGCACTGCGCATCCATCGCGGTGTGAGCGCCGATTTTCGCGCCATCCTCTATAACGCAATATGGGCCGACATAGACGCCTTTGCCGAGTTCGACACCCTTGCCGATCACGGCTGTCGGGTGAATGCCGGGTTCATGCGTGGCCGCTGGCGGCGCGAAGGATTCTGCGGCAAGCATGAATGCCTTGTCTGGATTGTCAACGCGCAATATCGCGCGGGCAGTACATGGTCCGGAGTAGGATTTCGAGACAATCACCGCTCCGGCCTTGGTGCCGTCGAGCTGCGATGCATAGCGGGGATTCGAGAGGAACGAAAGGTCATGCTTTCCGGCCTCCGAAAGCGCGCGGAGATCGGTCAGCTCAATCGCCCCATCGCCTTCGAGGTCGGCATGGATGCGCTTTGCGAGTTCTGATGCTGGGATGCTCATTTCAGATAACAGATAACGGATAACGGATAACAG
>JAZQOE010000128.1:0-14113 GCA_045627705.1 Kiritimatiellia bacterium
TGATAGCAATGAAAATTATGATGATAAATTTTACTATCATTCCGCAAAAACGGGGACAGGCCACGTTTCCTCAATAACTGAACAGCGTCAGATCGATCGCGTCGAACAATTCGATCACATCGATCATCTCGACATGATCGAATTGTTCGATTTGATCGACATGACCGACCAAAAGCTCTGCGACGGCGCCCCAACGCCAAACTCGACCACCTCGCCCCAACATCCTTGCACACAACGCCTTATCCCCCACCACACACAAAACCCTTGCACGGCACGCGGCAAAGTGCTACCATGATTCGACCAATCCAAATTGGAGGTTTGTACCATGACCAATAGCAAATCCATATTCATGTCCGTTGCCGCATTCGTAATCGCATGCGCCGCCAGTGCCGTATGGGCGAACACCTTTACGCCTGGCCCAGACGACACCTACATCGACGAGAATGGAGACATTTTTTACTTCTTTAGGGAGGTAAACTCCGCGAATTATGAGATGAGCGGCTATGGCGAGCTTGAATATGGCATGGTGAGAACCTATACGAATGTCGCCGGCGAAGTGTACTCAATCTACGAAGATGATACCCTTTTTTCAGGGGTTGAGTACATTGAGAAATCGGATCATCTTTATGTGGAGCAAGTTGACGACGGAGAAGGTGGGCTTAAGGATGTTGTTAATGTGACCATCCCGAAATTTGATTCCGACAAGGCAGAAGAGTGCTTGACAGATTGGGGGATTGATTTTGTTCCAGGTACAGTCGAGGCGACAGGATATACGTTTACATTGGAATATTTTACGTGGGGAGGGGAATTGTCAGTAACATACACTGGCAATGCCGCTTCCGGTAAAAAAACATTGAATAAAAATTACGCAAAGGCTAAGGTTGACATTCTGCTTGAAAGTGACATAGGACTTTCCTTCATGGCAGAGAATGCGTTTTTCGGTCAGGGACCAACTGCTAATAAATCTCTTACTAAATCGGTACCGACAGTTGTTTGGGCAAGTAAATCCACAGAGGATGAGCCTAACGAATTAGTGGGCGATAGTTATTGTCTTATGCTGACGCATGAAGACGTGACGTTGGATGAAGAGACAGAGGAGGAAAAGGTGATTCTGCCTCTTGAGACTCTTCTTGAAGATGACTTCTCATTTTCAATTGACGTCATACAGACGATTTATGCTACTGTGAGTGGTACTGATTTTGATTCGGCTCTCAAGAATGTGCATTCTTTCATGGTATCGGGAATTAGTTACACCTATACCTATCAAGCTGCGGCTTATCTCTCCTCTGCCGTCGATATCCGTCTGTACGAGTCTGGCGAAGGCGTGATAGCCGAGTTCCAGACGACGGACGAAAACGCCGAGGAGCCGGAGCTTGACGAAGAGGGCGGCGAGGGTTCCGCTTCGGGCGCGATGATCGACATCTATGCGAAGCTGGATGGCGGCGACGTCGAGATGGACGATGGGATGTACAAGAAGATTGGCAGCGTGAAGGCTGTCGGCAGTGGCAGCAATCTCTACAAGATCAACGTGACCGATCTTGTCCCGGGCGAGTCATACACGATCCGCATCCACGACGAGGAAGGCAACTGGCACACCATCCGCGGCGCGAAGGTCGGGCGTTTCGCGATGGACATGTCGAGGATGTCGCCGGAGGGCATGGAGCTCAAATGGACTTCGATTCCCGGCCGCGAATACGGGATCATGTACGCCGAGGACCTTGTCGGGCCGTGGAAGGAGATTGCCCGCGTCACCGCCGATGGGTCGTCCGAGACCTACTTCGTCTGGTACAAGGATCTTGGTCCATCTACCTCGCGCTTCTTCAAGGCCGTGATGATCGACGATTCCGTTTCGGCCGAATAATCGACCATTGATAGACCCCTGGGCGGTCCGCGGCAAATTGCCGCGGGCCGCGTTTTTTTATGAATCGCGAAACGGGGACACACCCCGATTCCGGGCGGGCGGCGGACGCGGGGCGCCCGCCCTACCACCCTTGGACTGGAAGAGGTGCGTTGCGACGGCGCCCCCGCCGTCGCTTCGGCGCCGGAATCGGCCGCGTCGATCAACTCGATCAACTCGACCACCTCGAAACAAGCGTCTTGGGATAACAGATAACAAGTATCGCTGGGGGCTGCGCCCCCAGGACCCCCGCGCGATTGCCGACGGCGGGGCGCCGTCGCAACGCATGCGGGCGAAACGGCGAGCCAACGGATATTTTGCTATTTGTTCGGAGGCGTCGCCTCGCGGATGAGCGCGCCATTTTCGTCTGTCATGACGAGAATCGCGAAGCGCTCGATCTGTGGCAGGTCGTCGGTCGAAAGCGACGCATAGTCGAAGCGGCCGCGAAGATCGGTGTAGCCGTCCTTGTAGAACAACTCGCGGCCGTCTTTCCAGCGCGCATACGCCTTCACATACGCGGCAGGGATCGGCTTGCCCTTCGCATCGGTCGCAATGAGCTGGCCAGCCGCTTCGGCGATGCGGACGACAAGCGTATGCGGGGTGTGGACTATTCCCGCCGTCACGCCATCGCCCTCGACTTCAATCCGCACGTTGCGCGAAAGGAAGTCATTGGCTATCTTGTGCTTCAAGACGGTCTTGCCCCTGGGCAGCTTGACCGTCTCCGTCTTCATCGGGCGCACCATGGCGAAGCGTTCCCCGGCATTGCCCGCGAACGGGCTGCGGGAGAAGAGCAGTTCGAGATCCATCGGGTAGTACTTGACCACGCATGTCTCAAGCTTCGAGTAGTGGATCGCCACGCTGTCGCCATCCTCCTCGAGCGCAAGCGACGGCTGCGCCTGGATCGAGTTCTCATCGGCGACGGCAGCGCCGTTTTTGATTTCGTCGGCCTGCGCGAGTATTTCGCCGAAGAGCTTGCTCCAGCGTTCGACGGGATAATCCGCATACGGCGCGGCAATCTTGCGCGCGGCATCGGGATCGGATGCGCAGAAGGCCATGTAGGCGCGGAGATAGTCGAGCTGCATCTTCTCGCCAATCTTCGCCTGATCGATCGCCGCAATCTGCTTCGCGGCGTCATCCACGCGATCCTGCAGGAGCATGTAGATGGCGGTCGCGAGACGATCCGAATCGCTTGGCGACGGTTTAAACGCGAGGTAGCGAAGGAACTTCCCGTATGTCGCCTCGAATGTCTTGTCGAGTATGCGGCGCCTGCCGCCAAGCTCGTGGGCGCGCGCGTTCACGAGCGGCCAGTACTCGGCATGTTCGATGTGGCCGCTTTCGACGGCGTCGGACTTGAAGAGCGGGCTGTCGATCCAGGGCCATGGCGGCACCGTGCCGATCATTAGCGCGATGGTTTCCGCCATCGTCGCCGCATCCTTGTGGTGGAATGCGTAGTTCCAGATCGAAGCATCGAGGCGGCCGCGCGCGCGGAGAAGATCCGTCGTGCGCCTGAACATCGCGAGATCGCGCATGCGGAAGGCAATCAGCGAGAGGTCGAGGCGCCTGACGTTGTGCGTTTCGAGGAACTCGACAACCGCGTCGTCGCTGCCGCGCTGTGAGACGGACTCCCACGAACCGTCGTCGTTGTCGCCCTGCTTCGCGACAACATTGAAGGCGCGGTCTGCGGCGGTCGCCGAAGCGCCGTCGGTGTCGGACGCACGCGCCGCGTAGTGCGAGAATTCGCCTGGACGCGGGAAGTAGAAGCAGTAGCTGATCGTCTGGTCGGTGTGGGGATTCAGCTCCATCGACATTTCGCGGGTGTACGTCGATTCCCCGACGGGAATCGCGCCTTGCGGCACCTGCACGAGCAGCGAGAAGGCGACCTTTGAATCTGTGGGGTTCACGATCGCCACATTCGCGGCATACGGGCGGCCGATTACAAACTCGTCTGTCACGACCCTGGGGCGAATCTCGCCATCGGCGGAGATTTGCGTCTGCGTGACATCGACGAATGTCTCGTTCACAAGCAGCGGAAGCGCGGCCTTTGAACCGGCGTCGAGTGTTTCGATCCTGCGATGCACCACGAGCATCGGAGACTTCGCGGTCAGTTTCGCGGAACCGTCGGCGCCAGTGGCGATGGCGCTTTCCCCGGCCTTGAAGGGAAGGTCCGTGAGGGCGAGGGCGAGCATGGCATCGACAAACCCGATGCCGCCGTCACGAGTGCCGATCCCGATGAACTCGCCGGAAATAAACGGCGCGCCGTTTTCCGCGAGTGCGGCGTCGCGCCAGAAACCGGCTGGCATGACCAAGAGATCACATTGCGAATCGCGTGGGATGCGGTAGTAGCGGGATTCAACCCATTCCTTCGTGCGTTCGGGCGAATGGTAGAAGGCCCGCGCGCTTCCGCGCAGCGCCTTGTCCTTCTCCAGGCGCGACATCTTCCGCCTGGCGTTGGCGGAAGCATTCATTGCCCCCTCGAGGCCATCAGCCTCCATCGGGGCTTCCGCCGCCATCATGACCATCTTTGCCCCCAGGGCGAGCGCGCGGCCGCGGGGCGCGGCATCCATCGCCCTTGCCGCCATGGGCGCGGCGGCGGACAGCGGCATGCCATCGAAATCGGCGGCCTCTTCCAGCACCATCGCGTTTAACGCCATGGAATCGTCGCCAGACGGGCCGTCACTGCCGAGAATGGCGCGGAAGCGACGGTCGAGCATCTCCCTGTCAGGCTTGTTCAACTCGGCGCCATCGGAGATGATTCGCGCAAGGCGGTCGCGTGTCTCCCGGTCGCAGCGGCGGGCGAGCAACGCAACCTCGGCGGAGTGGAGCGAGGAAAGCGCGGCCGGTTCGAGCCAGCGCGAGAGATCGCGGCCGAGGAGCCAGTCGTTCACGAAGTCAGGCGCGTGCATATCCGCGATGATCGGGGCGACTACCTCATCGAAAAACGGACGGTCCTTGAAATAAAGGAAGATATCCAGCTCGTGGCAGGCGTACTTCGAATAGGCCGCGAGTTTTTCATCGCGCGGCATGTCGGCCCAATTCGCGACGAACGCGAAGTCGTCGAAGTTTTTTGCCGAAGGGGATTCGGCGGCGAAGTCGCGCAGGACGGCATAGAAGCGGCCGACTGTATCGATGCACTCGTAGCGCGCGGAGCTTGCTTCGGCGAAGTCGAGGGCTTCACCGGCGGCAAGGGGAGTCACCAGCTTTCGCTCGGCGACATCGCGGTCGCGTGGAAGCGTCGCGGCAAGCGCGCGCTCGCGCGGTTTCAGTTCGGCCTGGGGAAGCGCGAAAGATTCGGCGGAACGCACCTGGGTGTCGTCGAGCATCGCGATGACTTCCGTGCGGAAGCCAAGGACCGCGCGTTCGACCACGATATCGCCGTTTCCATCGGGAACGAGATTCTCGGCGACAAGGGCGGGACCGGGGAGGAAGTCGTAGCAAGGCGCGTATCCTGGAGCCGCCATCATTTCCGCCGCCCCGTAGCCGCCCATACCATCCGCCGCCATCATCTTCGCGGCCTGGGGCGCGGCCAATCTGTCGTATTCTCCGCCACCCTGCGCATCGACGCGCGTGGAACCGGTTGACCTGGTGTCCCATGGACGCAGCAGGAGGCTCGGCTTCGCAAGCATGTTGCCCGGATGGGCGGCCACAAAGCGGCGTTCGAGGACATACCGCACTTCGTCTCCGAGCGTACGCCCGGAGACATAGAGCGAGGACGCAGGCCAGAGCGAACCCCGCGCGCCGGAAACGCGGCGCGCCGCGAAATCGGGCAATGGATCGGAAACCGACCAGCGGGCGAGCAAGTGAACGCGCGTCGATGGCGTGGCGTTCGCGACATGGATGCGAACGTTTGCGGGATCGGATTCGGAATCGAACGCGGCAATGCGCGGGACAAGCGCGGCATCAGTTTCGACGATCTCCCCATCGCGCACCGCGAGACCGGCGTCAAAGGGCTTGGAATAGACATGGAGCCATGTTTCGCGGCGTCCATCGATAACGGGAAGCGAAAGCGTGTAGTCGCCGGCCGCGAGGCCTTCGATCACGATAGCGCCATCGGCAATGGAAAGCGCGGACGAAACATCCTCGACTTTCGCGAAGTTTTGGATGTTGTCGCGGGAAAGCGAAGCGGGCGCAAGAACATTCAGGCCAGACGGGGCGGGATTGGGGATCTCGATCCGCTCGCCGGTCAAGACCGAAAGTTCGTCTGGAAGACTGACCGTGCGCGTGGCGAGATTCCAGTGGGCGGCACGGTTGTCGAATTCGACTGAAAGCCCAGTGACATCGGGCGGCAGCGCACCAAGCATGACGCGCCCGTCCGCGCCCGTCTGGGCCACGATCGTCCTGTCGAGCTGGAAGTCGCGGTGCGAAAAGCGAAGATGCAGCACGCGGCCCGCAAACGGCTCGCCGTTCTTTCCGAGAACTTCGATGAACGCGCCTTCGGAAGTGCGCCGGAGATATGCGTTGCACGCATGCCGCGCGGAAGGAGAAGAACCAACATCGAGCGAAAATTCGCCGGAGACATCCTCGTCACGGCCAAGCGCGATGTTCCTGACGCGGCCAGCCAGGCGCAGGCTTACGCGCGCCACGCCTTCGGGCACCATGAATTCCTGACGGATCGCGCCATTGTCGGGAAGCGCATCGAGAGGAATGCGGCGGACCGATCCGGCGCCCGTCGAATCGAATGTGGAAATCTCGAGGGCTGGAGATTCGATCAGCGATGGGGCGATTTCCACGCCGGAGCATTCGAGATGCGGGGTAATCAGTATGGCCGCGCATTCGCCGGGAACAAGCTCTTCGCGGTCAAGCACGAAATCCGCACTGAAACCGTAGGATTCTTCTTCGGGGTAAAAATCGAGAGAATCGGTGAAATCGCCGTCACGGAGCAGCACTCGCGCGTTGGCGGCAAACTGCGCCATGTCGCTCGGATTGACGAACGGAATCAGTATTTCGCCCGAATCGTCCGCGGTGAACTCGCGTCCCTTGATCCAAACCCTGGCGTTGCGGGCAGGCTCCAGCGATTCATCGAAGACCCTGAACATCATGCCGGCGGCGGAATGGCGGGTGGTCGCGAAGAGCCTGCCGCGCCTTATCACCGCGCGGCTGCTCACCCCGGTATCGCCAATCAATTCCACGACGAACAGGCCGCGGCCTTCGATTTCCGGGATTTCGATCTTCTCGGCATGGCGGCGCAATGGGGGAAGGTCGAATTTCACGGTGCGTTCGGCAGTCGGCGAAAGCCCATCGAGGTCGATCGCGGTATCGACCTGCGGGTTGTCGCGGAAGTAATGGAAGGTGTCGATCTCGAAGACCTGGATTGTCAGGCGCGAGACATTCTTGATTGCGACGGAAAGCGAGACTGGCTTGCCGGGATCGCAGATTGCGGGATTGTCGGGAAGGAGCGCGATATCGACGCGGTCGCGAAGAGCCGCATGCGCGCCCGGGGGAAGGAGCGCATACCAGGCATCGGGGTTGCCGACGCCGGCAAGCAGTTTTGTCTCCGCGAAGAGCGCCTTGGCATAATCATCGGTGAAGAACTCCGCGAAGGGTCGCCAGTCCTCGGCATCCAGCATCAGGCGCGAAAGGAGGTCGCGGACAAGCGGTTCGTCGTTTGCGACAGGCGGAAGCATCGTCGCGTCTGAAAAGTTATCGTCGAGATTCGCGGGCAGCCAGGCGCCCGAAGCGGAAAGGGCGTCGCGCCATTGCGGACGGACATAACGCGTGTTGCGGGGGAGGCGGATGTAGGCGTCGAAGAGGTCGCGGTCGAAGACCCCGGCGGCGCGGTCTGCGTCGAGGGCATGGTAGAAGACATGCGCCTTGAAGGAATTCTGCGAGGCTGGAAGCGTCTCGGCAAAAGCGCGCAGACGGGCTAGCGTCGCTCGCTTTTGCTCAAGATCGAGCGTCCAGGCCGGATTGTCCGGGAGCAGGCGGCGAGCATATTCCCGCAAGTAGGAATTGTTGGCGAGCAACTCGGGCATTTCCTTCGCCAGGGCATCGAGGTCGGCGAGGAACAAATACGAATGGACGGAATGGGAACCGAAGCCGCGCGAATCCTTCGCGCGGAGATCGGCGAGGACCACGCGCCAGAAATCGGTGATTCCGGGGCGATATGCAAGGCGCGAGAGATATGCGCGGCGACGCGCGTCATCGAGCTTCGCGGGATCGATCGCGTCGAGACCTGCGTTGGTTATGAAATCGAGATTGTGTCCGCGATTGACTGCCTCGTTGAACCACTCCTCGAACTTAAGCTGGCCTACAAGCGAGGCGGGATAGCTGTCTGGCGGTGTTTCGACTTGCCGCGCATGGTTGAGGTTCAGGTTGAATTTGTCGATGTAGTACTTCGCAAACGCCGCAAGCGACTCCGCATTCGCGGGATCGACCGCGAGAAGCTTCCCGCGAAATTCCATACTGTCGAATTCGGACGAAACCCCGTGCAGGTCGCGCCACTGTTTCAGCAGCTTATCCACTTCGGCGAAGTCGCCCTTCTGCTGTGCGACAAGACAGGAATAGAAATAGAACTCCTGCGAGCCAGGGACGAGTTTCGCCAATGTCGCTTCGCGGTCGGAGGAGAGCACGAACTCTTCCTCGAATCCGATTTCAGCCGAATGCAGTGTCATGGCGATTGCTCCTGTCGCGAGAATCAGCGGGATCGAATGCTTCATGAAAATTCTCCATCGGTTATTTCAGGCGCGGTTGCGGTAGAGCGATTGGTCAATGGCGGTCGCGGCTTTCGCGGCGTCGAATCCCGGACCGAGAAATTCGGCGAGGCGCGCGATGCCGTCCTCCGGCTCGGCAAGCAGATTGTTGTAGTTCACATACAGCACGCGGAAGCGCGGACGCTCGCGGAGCCATGCCTTGCAGCGCGCGACTTCCGAAGCGAATGCCGCGACCAGGTCAGGCGGCGCGCCGCCTTCCTGTTTCGCAGTGCCGCGGCGCGCAAGCATCTTCTCTTGCGAGGCGATTACCTCCTTCAGCGCGCGCTGCATGAAGATGACCGTGTATTCGCGCCCGTCTTCCGGCAGATCGTACAGCAACTTGTAGATCACCTTTGTCGCGCGTCCGTCCGCCCGCTCGATCCACGATGGATCCTCGCGCGTGGATTTGACCGCCTCAAGCTCGTAGTAGCCGTGCGGGTTGTCGATATCGGCGACGCGCTCTCCATCGGCAAGCGGCGGGATTCCGCCGGCCTCGAGAATCCGCATCATCATCGAAGTGCCACTGCGCGGAAGTCCGGATACGAGTGTGATCATGATGTTTCTCCGAAATCAGAATTCGACCTTGAACGGCTTCTTCAGCGCAAGACCGAAGAGCAGAGAGAGAACAAGCGTCGCGACAAGCCAATCGATTGGAAGGCGTCCGAACGGGTCATAGTTCGCGATTGGCAAATCGGCGGAAACGCGGAATGGCCTGCCATTTGAATCCGCGCGTGGTTCCACCGCAAAAAACGGCGCGCCGTTTTTTGCGGTCATATTCTCCTGGGAGCGCGCAACCTTCCATGCGGTTTCGTGCAGTTCCCCGCAAGGGACAGGCCCCGCGACAACCGCGAGCGGCGCGGCCGCGTCCAGGTGAAGCGATGGCGCTGTATCGCCCTTCCAGCAAACGCGGACGATCGCGGTTTCGCCAGGCGCGAGCGGCGCGTTGGCCAGTTTCAGCGATCCAGCGTAAAGCAATGCGAGAACTGGCGCGAGGCTCGCGGCCATCGGCAGCAGGAGCGTGCCGAGGTAGCGGATATCGGCGACGACAACGCGCCCGAGCGCGCCGAAAGCAGAGAGCGGATCGGTGCGGAAAAGCCAAAGTTCAAGGACGCGCGCGATTGCGCGATCGCGCGCCCTCGCAACCTTTTCGGGTTTCGAAACGAACTTGAAGATCGTCAGCGCGACCAACGCCAGCACCAGCGAAAGCGCGACCATCATGGCGGCCTGCGCGGCGCTTGCGGCATGGAAGCCGGGAATCACTTCAGGTAGCCCAATCCTTTCAGACGCTCCTCGATTTCGGCGGGCGTCGCCTGGGGACCTGCGTCCGCGACCGCGACTTCGAGCACGTGTGTCGCGTACTCTTCGACCGATGAATAGCCTTTTTCATCGGCCTGTTTCACGAGAAGATCGTAGAGCGCCTTGTTGATCTTGATCTTTGGCTCGAACATTTTCCATCGTTCCTTTCGATTGCGCCACGCGGAGTCGCGCCTAGCGGATAGTCCATTTCTCCCCGTCCATGTACCCTGGCGCGGGGATATTCCAGAGCGAGAGCATTGTCGGGGCGACATCCATGATGTGTGGGGGGCGTCCGCCGAAATCCAGCGGGCGCGAAGCGAAAAGCGATCCCGGCACTTCGCGGCGGTCAACGCAGTGGTCTCCGCGCCAGTGCTTCGGGTTGTCGGCGACAACCGCGTCGCCATCCACGCGGCCAACGGCTGTCTCCCACGAATGGCGGTAGCCGGAGTACCAGCCGACGACGAGATCGGGCGCCTGGTTCACGTATGGGCCGGAGTATGTGCTGTCGGCAATGTAAACATCGCGGCAGACGGGGGCATTCGTATCGGGATCGCGCAACTGCTTCAGCTTCTCCGCGATCTCGGACCTGAGCGCATCCGCTTCGGCGCCCTGCGCGACAATGCCATTCGCCTCGCGGCCCTTGAGATTCAGGAAGATTCCGGAAAGGCCGAAGGCATACGCGCGCGTCTTCGACCAATCAACGTTGCGAAGATATTCGGTCGGCGCGGATGGATCGAGTGGCGCAAGGTATCCGTTGTCGCGCAGCCAGGCGTTCACATGCACGCAGCGGCGGAACGATGTGAAACCGTGGTCGGAAAGGACGATCAGCAAATCCTTTGGTCCGAGTTCGGCAAGGGTAAGGCCGACAAGTTCGTCGCAACGCGCGTAAAGCGCATCAAGTTCGGCATCGGATGATTCCGGAGAAGCGGAAGCGACGCCGCCGATCGAAGCCGTTTCCGAAGCGGTGCCATTGGGCGACATGAACATGTGCTGCATGCGGTCGGAGATGTCGAAGACGCATGTGACAAGCCCGCGGCGCGTCCTGCGCAGCATTTCGAGCCATTGCGCAGTGCGTTCGGCGTGGATGTCAAGCGCCTGCGTCTTGAACGCCGCGTCGTCGAGCACGCCCTCGGAGAGCGCCCATGTATCCTCGGCTAGACCGAGCGTGGCAAAGGGTCCGAGCAGTTTCGAGAGGTAAACCGAAAACGCCGACGGATGCGAAATCGGCATCGCGGGATGCGCAGGGTCGATGTTCAGCGGGGTGACGTAAAGCCTGAATGTTTCAGGCGCGAGCGAAACAGGAAGGAAGCGGGCGATCGCCTTTGCCGTTTGTGCGCGCAAGCCTTTGCCTACTTTGAACGAAAGCGAAACCCACGGAGTGAACTCGCCTTCGCGGAGAGGGATGCTTGTGCGATCTGGGAGGACAAGGGTCGAGGTGCTCGGCAAAAGGTATAAGGTAACAGGCTTTGAGTCGGAAGGGCCTGGGAGAGGGAGGGCAATCTTTTGGGAGGAGGCGTCGATTTGAATGCGGAGACCGCCCGTGGTCTGCGAGACCGGCTCCGCCTGGAAACAGGTGAACTCGCCTTGCGTGCCGCGCAAGTCCGGCGTGCACATCGCGGAAAGCGCAAGGCCGGGGAAAGGCTCTGGCGGGAAGGAAATAGGCACGCGCAGGGCGGCGCACGAAACACCGCGTTCGCCGAGCAGCGACCAGAAGGTACGAGAGCGGCGGAGAAGACGCACATCGGGCTTGCCGCGCGATGTCGTGCCGATGCGGGCCGAAGAGAGAATCGGCAGGTACGTGGCGGGGTCGCGTGAAAGGAAGTCGTAGATCGCATGCTTGCCAGGATTGACGCCAGTCGCGAAAGTGGACCATGCGACAGGCGAAATCGGCGGGCAGGTGGACTGTAGTGGGCCGAAGTGGCCTGTATCGCGGAGACGCGCGAGATTCGGCAGCATCCCCGCATCCATCAAACGCGCGGCGCGCCGCGGATCGAGACCGTCGAGACCGAGCACGGCGACCTTGCGGAAGCGCCCCTTCGCACGCTTGCGGAAGAGGTTGGCGACAAGCCTCACAGGCAGCGCAAGGAGGGAAAGCAGGGCGAGAGCAAGCGCGGCGAAAAGGATCAGGAACGAACCGACCACGGCAAATCCCGCGCCCGGGCCAATATAGGCCACGGGCAACGAAAACGCACTGGATATGGCGGTTGTCGCGACCATGCAGGGTACCTCCTTTCGTCGTTTGCGATATCGATAGGAAGTATATACAGGTAATTCGTTGAATTACAAGCGTACTTCGCTCGCGCCAAATTCTAGCCGTCTTTACCCGCCATGGTGACGGGCGCGGTCTTATCTCTTGATTCACCACGCCTGGATATTCTCGAATGTAGGAAGTTCGATTCCGTTTTCTTCGAGGGGGAGTTCCTTGAGGCGGGCATAGTAGAGTTGGGCATTGGCGTCGTTCGCCTTGGCGATCCTGGTCGCCGTAAGGAGCAGTGCAGCGTAGGCCATGGTCGTTCCACGGCTGGGCGTCGCCAGCATTTCCTCTTCGAACGCGGCGCATGCGCCTGGTATGAGGTCTGGATTCGAACTGGTCATCCAGCGTTTCTCCGCGGAGTTGCCAGTGAAGCGGCCGGCGCCGACAAGGGTGGTGAGCGACTGGTGGATCATGCGGCGCGCCGCGATTTCATCGAAACTCCCCCGCTTTGCGAGAGCGAGCGCTTTCGATGCCCAGTAAACGGCGTGTGATTCGGGAATGCGCCAGTCGAGCGGTCCGAAACGCGCCTCGAGGTCGCGCATCATGGACGCATCCATGCGCAGCGTTTCTCGGAGGCGCGCCGCTTCGCTGGAATCGGGATCGGGAGTCGCACCGTCTTGTGCCAGCAGTGGTTCGATTTCCGTGAGCAGCATGAGCTTGTATGCCTTGTGTGCGCGGTCGAGATCGGAACCAACCTTGTGTTCGAAGAGCCAGCCGAGTTCGCGGTACAGGCGCGAATCCTGCGGGTTCATCGGAATTGCGCGGTCGCGCAGGAGGGCGATGCCGTGTTCGACCCAGCGCCAGCGGTCTTCGTCGCGGGGAAGGACGGAACTCACATTGTACGCCATGTTCCACGATTGGTATGCCCAGGCATCGGACGAATGGGGATCGAGGGCGCTGATCCACTCTGAAAGCTGGACGAGTTCAAGATAGCGGCTATGGTCCTGGAGCCAGGCGACGCGCAGCCAGAGCGCTTCGGCCACGATGCCGCGGAAACCGGCGAGTCCGACGGTCACGTAGGTCGTCAGGATCGACTGGCGACCATCGATCGACGCGACATCCGGAACCGAATCGCGCGCTGTGCGCACCTCGCGGGAAAAAACCTCCGCCCGCCATGCTAGCACGGCGAGAAGCGCGGCGGCGAACCACGGCGCCAGCGAAAAAGCGGCGCGCCGTATTTTCGCCGGCAATGCGCATGCGCTGTCGATGGAAGTATCCACTGATCGCCTATTGTTTTTTTAGCTCGTCAAGCTCTGCGCGAAGGAGCGCAATGCGCTGCGCAAGGCGCGATTGGTTGTTTAGCGCGGATGAAAGCGCGATTGAAATCTGGAAAAGAAGCAGGAGCGAGAATGCGGCGATGGCGCAAAGGATCGCTTCGGTTGACGACATCCCGGTCCACCTGTGGATACTTACGATCATCTTTGCAAAACTTTGCGGCATGAAATTGGCAAAGACAAGGAGCGCGATCGCCGCAAAGGCCAGGACTGCGCCGGTCGCGACCCAGAGGACAGCGTAGCGTTCGCGCAAATGGCCATGGCGGATCAGCTCGATCGCGGTCCAAAGCATTATGGCGCCTAGAATCGCGGCGATGGTAAGCGCAAGGAAAGGAATCATTTCTTCACCATCCTTTCCGCCCGTTTGGCAAGACATGAACGGGTCAAGTCGGAGTCGAGACTGCGGGCGCGACCTACGCAAAGTGCAAGGAAGACCTTGAACGCAAAGTACAGTGTGTCGAGTCCGTGGATCGTTGATTTCCCGGCGATGCGCTTTCTGAACTGTACGCCGATTTCACGGAAGCGAAAACCGAGGCGGCTCAACAGGGCGAGGGCTTCCGGTTCAGGGTAGTCGAATGGATATGAACGGGCGAAAAGCTGGAGGGCGAGCTGGTTCACGCCCTGGAACCCAGAGGTTGGGTCGGTGATGGTCGTGTGGCAGATCGCGGAGAGAAAGCGCGCGAGCATGGCGATGCCGAGGGAGCGG
>JAZQOE010000129.1:0-13821 GCA_045627705.1 Kiritimatiellia bacterium
GCATACGGGCCTTCGCCCTTGGCGGCGAGGCGGAGTTTGCGGCGCTCGCGGAAGACAAGCGGGAGGTTCACGATCTGCGTGAAGAGATCGGAAATCGGGAGGGCGAGCCAGATGGCGAGGATCTTGTCGTCCATGAAGCGCGGAAGCAGCCAGACAATGGGCAGGAGACAGAAGCATTGGCGGAGCATGGAGAGGATGATGGCGGTCTTCGGCCGGCCGATGGACTGGTAGTATGTCGTCGCGGCGACATTTATGAAGACCGACCAGAAGCAGCAATTCGCGATGCGGAGGGCGCGCGTGGCGGACTCGACGCCGACAGGATCGTCGGTGAAGCAGCGCGCGAGCTGTGGCGCGAAGATTTCGGCGACGGCGCACGCCAGCACCGTCGCTATCGCCGTGAGTCCGAGGCCGATGTCGAACGAGCGCTTTACGCGCTTGAAGTTGCGCGCGCCCCAGTTGTAGCCGACAATCGGCGCCAGTCCCTGTTGCACGCCGGCGCTCGGCATGAAGAAGAGGAACATGAGGCTCATGTAGATGCCGAAGGAGCTGATTTCAATTGTGCCTTGAGCCTGCGAAGTGGACCAGCGCGCGAAGGAATGGTTCATCGAGAAGTTGATGAGCGAGCCGACAAGCTGCATCAGGAATGGAGCAAGGCCGATCGCGAGGACGCGTCCGGCGATGTCGCCGTAAAGCCTGATTCGCGAGATGCGCAATCGCACCACCGAGAATCCGCCGAGGTAGTACACGAGTCCGGCGGCGCATGAAACCATCATGGCGATGTTCGTGGCCCATGCGGCGCCCGCGACCTTCCAGCCTAGGCCGTTGATGGCGGAGATGCCGACGATATCCGAAATCGCCGCAGGCAGCTGGATGCGCTCGTAGATGAAGAGCGGGTCGAGGATGATGTTCACGATGCAGCCGATGATCATGCAGACCATCGACATCTTCGGGGCGCCCTCGGCGCGCGTCATCGCCGAAAGGCCGAAGGCGAGGTGCGAGAAGAGATTGAAGAAGATAGTGATCACCACATACTGCCGAGCGAAGGCGAATGCCGCGGGGGTGACGCTTTCGCCGGCCATCAGGCGAAGGATAG
This sequence comes from Kiritimatiellia bacterium, assembly GCA_045627705.1. Lineage (GTDB taxonomy): Bacteria > Verrucomicrobiota > Kiritimatiellia > RFP12 > JBMNHG01 > JBMNHG01. The sequence continues at coordinate 1,094 of JAZQOE010000129.1, forward strand.
GATCAATGCCGAAGAAATACATCAGGGGCGGGACGATGAGTCCAAAGAGCAGCTTCATCGCCACGAGCTGTCCTAGGGTGCGTTCGGCGCCCGTCATGTCGTTCTCGCCCAGCTTGATCGAAAGGACGGCGCTCGAACCGGCGCCGATAAGCACGCCGACGGCGCCAAGCGCCATGGCGATTGGCGCCGTCATCGCAAGGCCGGCGATCGCGTCGCTTCCGCAGCCCTGGCCGATGTACACGCGATCGACGATGTTGTAGAGCACGTGCACGCACATCGTGACCAAGCCTGGCCATGCGAAGCGGAGAAGCATTGGCAGGATGTCGCCTGTCGCGAGATCCTTCAGTTTGTCGTTTGTCCCTTCCATTTCACTCAACCCTTGAAGATGACGAATTTGCGAAGCGCGTAGTTTATCATGAGAGCGGATATGAGATTGGCTCCAAATGCAAGCGTCGTCTGCATTCCGAATTTCGCGATCAGGAACGTCTGCAAACCGGTGCCGATGGCCGTGCTGATTGCCGAAACGCCGAAGAACATGAGTATCTCGAGCGGCATGGAGTGTCTGCCCGCCTTGAATACGAACGCCCTGTTCAGCAGATAGCACACGGCGTTGGAGACAAAGTACGCCGCGATATTGCAGTAGATCGCGTTCGTCGCGCGCGCACCTTCCTGCGCCGCCGGAACGACAACGTCGGCGAACTTCGAAAGAACCCTCACGACAATGTCATCCTGCGTCAGACACGGAAACAGGAACCATCCGGCGAGGAAGAACACGATGATATTCACTGCCGTTGCGGCACCGCCGGCAATCGCGTACTTCACGAACTGGATGATCGGATGCGCGCTTGCACCATCGCCAGTAAACTGGCGCCAGGCCTCCTTTGGCGAACGTGGGAATGGGATTTTGATTGTCATGCGGCTAAGCCTTTGCGGGAATTAGCCAGCCGCTGCGCCATTCGCCAATTTGGACGGCCATGCGTTCGGTGAAACCCTGGGCCTGGAAGGCGGCGAGGACGTCGGGATACTGGCGGTCGAGGATGCCGCTTACGATCAAACCGGCCTTTGGCCCGCGACGGACATTGGCGGCAAGATGCGCGGCATTTGCGATCAGCACGGGAGCGAGGATGTTGGCGACAACCAAGTCCGCCTCGCCCGCGTAGCTTTCGAGTCCATCGACGGAATACGGGACTTTGACATTGTGGGCGGCGGCGAGCGCATTCGATGATGCGACGGCGTCGGGGTCGTTGTCATACCCGCGCACTTCGCGGAATCCGAGTAGCGCGGCGGCGACGGAAAGTATGCCTGTTCCACATCCCGCGTCGATCACATCGCGGTCGGCGTCTTCGGCCGCAGCCTGGTCCAGCATCTGCAGGCATGCGCGGGTGGTCGCGTGGTTGCCAGTGCCGAAGCTGATGCCAGGTTCGATGGACACGATGCGTTCGCCGGGAAGCGCGGTGTAATCCTCCCAGATCGGACGAACCACGATGCGCGGCGAGATGCGCGCGGTGTGGAAGTACTTCTTCCAGCTTTCGGCCCAGTCCTGCGCGGGAAGCGATTCGATATGGGTTTCCGCGGTGGAGCCTTGGGCCGCGAGGGCGGCGCGCAATGCGGCGTCGGCGGGAGCCGGGTCTTCCGTCGCCTCCATGAAAATCTGCGCGATTGTGAGTCCGGATACAAGATCCTCGAAGCTTGATACGCCAAAGCCTTGCTCGGAAAGAGCTTCGACGACGGCATCGGCCTGATCGTTGCGGATTGGAGCCCAGACTTTTGTAACCGCGATATTCCACTGCATTTGAGATTCTCCCGTAAAAAACGTTTGTTTTCGCATTTTGTCCGCTTGGTGTCAAGCCGCCATCAATTCTTAAATCGTCTATTCCCTTAAGAAAACAAATGGGGACACACCCCGATTTTCAGGCATAAAAAAGCGGCGCGCCGCTGGGTTAGTGGTGCGCCGCGTTTGTGGGAAGCTAAAAATTGATTACTGGAGAATCTCGAGGAGGGACTGAAGGCGGGAGGTGAGTTCCTCCTGAGACTTCAGGATTTCGGCAAGCGTGTTGCGAGCCTTTTCGAGACGTGACTCAAGCACCTCGCAGGCAGTATCGGCTTTCGCGCGCTCTTCCCTGATGGAGGCCAGTTCGGTCACAAGCCCGGCTGCGCGGTCTTCCGACTTGGCCAACATCCGGCGGAGATTGCCAATCTGGGCTTCCTGGTCTTCGGGCGACTGATCGAGGTCCTCAAGCTGCATTCCCTCTGGAATCGGGACATCGACCTGCTCGCCGCACTCGGTGCAATTGATTATGAGACCCGCACCGCGATAGTCTATCACCAGACTATGGCCACAGTGCGGGCAATTGAAAACGATATCCGACTCGCTGATGGGATGACCTTCGTCATCAACCAGCGGAACTTCGCCCTCGACGGTATCGCTATCGGAGCGCATCGCGGAATCCTATCAGCCCTTTGTGACCTTGCCCTGGCGAATGCAGGCGGTACAAACGAGCAGATGGGTCGTGGCACCATTGACCTTGGCGCGGACGCGCTGGAGGTTGGGCATGAAGCGACGCTTGTTGATACCGGTCGTATGGAGACCGATACCGCCCTTGTACTTGGCGAGACCATGGCGAACGATCGTATTGCCCGTCTGGGGGCCCTTGCCGCAAATAGCGCAAACTCTGGACATTTGAATTCTCCTTGAAGAAAGGTGCAGTATAGCCTAAAAAATCGGCGGAACGCAAGGGTAATTAGCGGCGCGCCGTTTTTTGCCGTGATTTTGACTACTTGATAGTGTAGCGGGTTGCTTTCGAAAGCGCCTTCCAAAGCGCCGTCGGTGTTTCGGCGGCGAGCAGCGCTTCGCGGTTCTGCGCCTTCATGAAGGCTTCGGTGAGGCCTGCCATGAGCTTCAGGTAGAAGGCGCTGACCGCTGTCGGGATGGTGATCAGGCAGACAACGAACACCGGTTGCGAAGTGCCGAAGTCGATGCCCGTGGAACTGGTGCCGATGGCGAGTGTGAGGCCGCCACCTTCGACGCCGCGGACATGCGGGAAGGCGAGCCCGTTATCCATGCTCGTCGAAAGGATTGCCTCGCGCTCGAGGGCGCCGGCGATCAGTTTGTCCGCATCGTCAACGAACCCGCCATCGTGCATCTGGCGGGCGAGAATGGCGATCGCCTCGTTGCGGGTAGTGGCCGCCATGCGCGGCACCATGAGGCTTTCGGCCGAGAAGCGCGAGATTCCCACGCGACGCGGCTCGGTACGCGAAGGGCGTTCGCCGGTCCAATGTGGGGCATCGGTCGATTCGAAGAGGATACGCGCGCAGCTTGGGCAAGTCTGGAGTTCCTTGCCCTGGCGGACGGCCTGCACCTGGCTGATTGGAAGCTTCATCCCGCAAATGGCGCAGCTGCCGTTGAAAACAGGCGCCATTACGATATGGTCTTTCTTGTAGAGACGCTGGTAAAGCGCCGACGCTTCGGGGGGGAGGCGGGACGCCAGCGCCTCGATGTCGCTGTTGAGTCGATCGAGGTGCGTACCGTCACCAGTGGCGCGATGTTCATCTCGCGTAAGGGCGAGTTCCTGCAACTGAACCAGATGGTTCACCAGGCTATCCATTGAAATATCCTCTTCGCGTTTATCGCAATCTTACTGGATGTATGTGCCGGAAAGCGGAATATCGGGTCCGACCGGCCAGGAGGAGAATTCCGTGAGAGAAGCATTCGGTCCCCACGCCTGCGCGGCGAGAACGACGATTGTCGCAAGAGTGACGATGATCGAAAGGCATGCCGCGACGATGAATGTCCAATGCGCGGTATCGGCGACGACAACCGGCTTGTACGCACCCTGCGGTGCTGTCCAGGGCTTTGAATCGTCCGCACCTTCCGCGGAAGCGGCGTCATTGTTGTTAGCGTCGGGCGCGGCATTCACGGAAATCTGCGGGCCGGCGGAAGCGCCCGGACGGCGGACCTTGATCGTCTTCCTGCGTGTGAGGGGCGCCTCTTCCGCGGCAGGTTCGATAGCCGCCGCCGCCGCGACTTCGTTGAGTTTCGCGGTAGCGAGCTTCGACGTGGGAAGGCGCGATGTCTGGCTGGCCGCGGTCGCGCTAAGCGGGGTCGCAACTGGAAGCGGCGCCGCAGGGGCGGCTGGAGCAGAAACCTCGCCGGGACGCTTCAGTCGAATCGTCTTCGGGGCGCTGGCGATAGTCGCGGGCGCGCCACCGAGAGCGCTATCCAGCGAAATGCGCGATGTCTTCGACTTTGCAGCCTGGACATCCGCCGCCGGGGCGGCAGGCGTGGCGGCGACCGGCTTGAACTGGACGGTCGCGCCAATATCTGCGCCGGCTTCAGGCAATGGAATGCGGGTCGTGGCGGATTTCGCCGCTGGAGCCGTCTCTGGAGCAGGGGCGGGATCGCCAGGACGGCGAAGCTGGATCGTGGGCTTCGCAAGACGTATGGTCGGAGCCGCCGAAATCGACGCCTTGGGTGGAATGTTCGCCTGGGAATCAGGGGTGGCCTGTTCGTCTGCCATGGTTGTTTCCTCCAAAATGCCTGAAGTCTTGAAAACTCGATTTTCAACCGAATGGAGACTAGCTCTCCATTACCTCGGTTTCCTTTGCCTTGAGAGCGGCGTCGATCTTCGCGATGTGCTGATCGGTGCTCTTCTGAATCTGGTCGAGACCAGAATCGCGCTCGTCTTCGCTGACCTTGCCATCCTTTTCAAGCTTCTTGATCATGTCGTTGGCGTCGCGGCGGACATTGCGGACCGACACGCGCGCCTCTTCGCTTTCGCGGCGGGCGACCTTCACGATGTCCTTGCGGCGCTCTTCGCTAAGCTCTGGAATCGGAACGCGGATCACACGGCCGTCATTGCGCGGCGTCACGCCGAGATTCGCCGCGAGAATCGCCTTTTCAATGTCGCCAAGCACCGATGGATCGTAGGCGTTGATCACGATCAGTCGCGCCTCGGGCGTCGAAATGCCGGCGAGATCGCGAAGGCGCGTTGGCGTGCCATAGTACGGCACCTGCACGTTTTCAACGAGGGCGGGCGACGCCTTGCCCGTGCGGAGACCCGCAAACTGCTCCTTGAGGACGGAGAGACTCTTGTCCATCTTCTCTTCCGCGTCCAGCAAAACTTCGTCGAGTGATTCCATTGTCAAAATCCCTTTCTTGCCCGCCGCGATCAAGCAAGCGCGCTTTCAGTAAAGTCGGAAACTAGCGTTCCAACTTCCTCGCCCTTGACGACGCGCACGAACGCGCTTTCGTCGAAGAAATCGAAGACGATAATCGGCACGTGGTTGTCCATGCACATCGCGAATGCGGTCGAGTCCATGACCTTCAGCCGCTTCTCGAGCGCCGAGATGTAGCCCAGCCGCGAATAACGGCGCGCCGCTGGATCCTTGCGGGGATCGGCAGTGTAAACACCATCGACCTGCGTGGCCTTGAGCAACACGTCCGCGCCAATCTCGCTCGCTCGCAGCGCGGCCGCGGTGTCGGTGCTGAAATACGGATTGCCCGTGCCGCCGGCGAAGATCACGACCCGCCCCTTTTCAAGGTGGCGCATCGCCCGGCGCTGGATAAAAGGCTCGGCGACCTTTGGCATTTCGATCGAGGTCATCACCCGCGTGTCAACCCCAATCTGCTCGAGGGCGTTCTGCAAGGCGAGACCGTTGATGATGGTCGCAAGCATGCCCATGTAGTCGCCGGACGTGCGCGCAATGCCGTTGGTCTGCCCCGCGGCGCCACGGAAGATGTTTCCGCCGCCAAGGACGATTCCAACCTGGCAGCCAAGCGACGCAACACCCTTCACACGCTGCGCCATTGCATCGAGGATAGACGAATCAATGCAGTGGCCATTGGAGCTGCCACGCAGCACCTCGCCACTGAGTTTCAACAAAACGCGCCTGTAGCGCAGTGAAGATTCGTTCGACTGACCCAAGACTAGACTCCAATCCGCATTTTTTAACATGGAAGAGAATAGCCGAAACGGGGAAAAGTAGCAAATGGAAAAGGTCAGCCAATGTTATTTGCCATTTGGCGGCAGACAAAAAAAAGCGGCGCGCCGTTTTTTCACCGCGAAAAATCAACCCGGAAAAATCAGTTGGCGCACAATTCGGCAATCTCTGCCCTGCGCTGCGCCGCCCATATTTCAGGCGCGACTTCGAGCATCGGCGGCGCGGCGACAAACGGCGTGCCACATTCACGGCAACATGCCCCTACACCAGCCGCGGCTCCACACTTCGGGCAAACAAACGCCAAAACTTCACCACACCACGCACACCTGTGCCCCAGACGCGGAACACCGGGCTGCTGCGCCGGCCAAAAGAACAACTCGCCACCAACTACATAAGGCTTGTTGGACGGACAGTCGGGCTGCGGGCAATACGCATGCGCGAAAACCGGACGATCAATCACAATCTGCTTGTCTCCGACTACCCCAGTCGGCAGCTCAACCTCCAAAAGATTCGCTACCTTCTCAAGCGTCTCGCGCGCGACCTTGTTCGGCTGGCCCGCCTCAAGCATGCTTACTTGCGATTGCAGACAACCCACACGCGCCGCGACTTCAGCCTGCGTCAGGCCTTTGTCACGACGCGCATCCCGCAACCGCCTCGAAAGCGGCACCTGGGATGTTTCAGGGTTGTTGTTTTCGGCATTCATTCGATGAAGGTAATCATATCCTAATCACTGTTGATTTTCAATTGATAATTATTAACAGAAGATATCAATATATCAACTACTTAACTAATTGTTGTTCAAGTAGTTAATATATTTATCAACAAGGTTATCAACACTTGTTAATAACTTCTAAAACAACTTATCGGCAATTAGATGGAAAAATGTATTGAGAATCAAAATCCGAACCATTAGCATTAAAAAAGCAATGATTACTGAAGTGGCATTTTGCGGACTTTGATCTATGAACATCCATCCATCGATAACCACTGGAATGTGGGATATTGTCGTTGTCGGGGCTGGCCATGCCGGTTGCGAAGCAGCACTGTTCGCGGCAAGATCGGGAAAGAAAACACTGCTTGTTACAAGTAATCTAGCTGGCATCGCAAGAATGCCATGCAACCCCGCAATCGGCGGATTGGCAAAATCGCACCTCGTCTATGAGATAGACGCACTCGGTGGCGAAATGGCAACCAACACCGATTTCACGGCAATACAATTTCGGACACTCAACGCTAGCCGTGGACCAGCTGTCCGCGCCACACGCGCGCAATGCGACAAACGCCGCTACGCCGCAAGAATGAAGCGCGTTATAGAAACAACTCCAAATCTAAATGTGCTTGAAGATACCGTGATCGGTATCTGGCATACTGGCGACAAACTTCACGGAATCAAAGTCGAACATAACGGAGATATCTCCGCAAAGGCCGTGATCCTGACAACTGGCACGGCACTCGGTGGAAGAATTTACATAGGACTCGATGGCATCGAAAGCGGCGGCGATGGACGCAATGCGGCATTGGCTCTGTCGGAAAGTCTCGTAGAGATTGGATTGCCCCTTAGAAGGTTAAAAACAGGCACACCTCCACGACTTGATGCCGCCACAATTGATTGGTCAAAGACTCAAATTCAACCTGGCGACGAACCTCCACCTCTCTTTTCATGGGCTGGACAGGCCTTTAGAAAGGCATGTAAATCGCATTGTTCCACGTGGAACAATTGCGGACACGGACTTTCGCCATTAGGTATTTCAGCAGAAGAACAATCCTTGTACAAGACCAGTGGATATTCATTTATCACATTGAATTGCAAGGAGTTAGATATATGTTCCACGTGGAACATCAAAGAAAATTCATCTCAAATTGTTCCACGTGGAACACAATGTTTGCATGAAAACAAGACATGTTCAACTAGCGATAATCTTCTTATTCCTTGGTGTCCTGGAGCATCACAGGAGGCATGTTATCTAAGTCATACCACTGAACGAACGCATCGTATTATTCGGGATAATCTTTCAAAGAGTGCCTTGTATGGTGGAGCGATAACTGGTACAGGAGTTAGATATTGTCCATCAATCGAAGATAAGATTGTCCGCTTCGAAGGACGAAACGAGCATCATGTGTTTCTTGAACCTGAAGCCAGAAATGGGCGTATCATCTATCCGAACGGGCTTTCCAATTCCTTGCCGCGCGAGGTACAGAATGAACTTGTCCATTCGGTACCAGGTCTTGAGAATGCAGAGTTTCTCGCATACGCATACGCGATTGAATATGACGCGATAGATTCGCGGGATTTATCTTCGTCTCTTGAAACATATATCATGCACGGATTGTTTTGTGCTGGTCAGATCAATGGCACTACAGGATATGAGGAAGCTGCCGCACAAGGACTGATGGCTGGAATCAACGCCGTCAGATTCATAGACAATCAACAACCTATTGTCCTAAGTCGTCAGGATGCCTACATCGGTGTTCTCATCGATGATTTGGTAACAAAAGGATCCAACGAACCATATCGAATGTTCACATCCAGGGCCGAGCGTCGCCTTATTTTACGGCAGGATAACGCACGTTTCCGCCTTTCAGATGTCGCAGATGAACTTGGTGTAGCAAACCCTGCATTCACAAAAGAAACTAACACTTATAAACAACTTATTAACAGCATGGTTTACAAGTTATCCACAACTTATCAACAGGGCAAGACGCTATTCTCAATCCTATCCCGTCCAGGCGTATCATTTTCAGATTTAGAAGGCATTGAAAAAGACATTCCGCCTGAAGTTATCGAGCAAATTACCCTGGAAACAAAGTATGCCGGATACATAGCGCAGGAAATGCGTAGTGCCGAACGCGCGAAACGAGACGAAGAACTCAAGATTCCTTCAGAGTTTGATTATTGGTCTATTGCTTCTCTTCGCTACGAGACGCGGGAAAAACTAAGCAAGGTGCGTCCAGATAATCTTGCCCAGGCACTGCAGGTTTCCGGCGTCACGCCCGCCGATATCGCAATTCTATCGGTTATAATCAAATCACGGACATGAATCTTGGCTAAACTTACCATTATCGATTTAGCAGAAACAAAAAGGCCGTCCGATTTATCATCGGGCGGCCTTTTAAATTGGAATGGTTGGTTGCCGCACAAGGATTCGAACCTTGACAGACAGTTCCAGAGACTGTAGTGCTACCATTACACCATGCGGCAATACTGTTTCCCTTGGCGGAAAACGCGGGTAATATTAGTCTTATTCATGCTCATTTGCAATCAGAAAATATCAAAAGAAGGGCCGCGTGGAATTTGTTTCCACGCGGCCCTTCTACATGGCAGGTATTTTCTGCCAAACCCTATCAGTTGCTCGTGCGGAGAGGCATGAGAACATAGAGGAAGGGCTGATCGCACTTGATGAGTGCCGGGCTATGGCCATCTGTCAGCTCGATGAAGATCTCGTCGTTTTCGAGGTTGCGAAGCGGATCCATCATGTATTCGGGATTGAAGGTGATATCGATGACCTTGCCGCTGTACTTGACTGGGATGACTTCGCGTGCCTCGCCAACATCCTGTGTAGTGGTCTGGATGGTAAGCTGATTGTCCGCGAAGGTAAGGCGAGTGGAATTTGACTTGTCGGTCGTGACGAGCGATACGCGGCGGAGGGAAGAGAGGAGCAATTCGCGTTCGATTGTAACATGCTCTTCCGTACCGGAAGGAATCACGAGGCGGTAGTTTGGATAGACGCCATCGATGAGGCGGCTATTCATCGTTGTCTCGCCGAACTGGAAGGAGATTTGATTGCCCTGGTCGAGGATGGTTACGTCGCCATCGTCGCCAAGGATGTGGAGCAGCTCATTCACAGCCTTGCTAGGCAGGACAACCTCGGAAACCGTCCCTTCGGGGAAATCCACGGCGTGTTCGACCAACGCGAGGCGGCGGCCGTCAGTTGCGACCATCGTGAGCTTGCCATCCTTGAAGGAAAGGAATACACCGTTGAGAACGCGGCGGGTTTCATCCATCGAAGCGGCGTATGCCGTCTTGCGGAGCATTTCCTTGAACACGCCCTGCTCAATGGAGAAGCGGTTCTTCGCCTCGGTGGTTGGCAGGGGCGGAAAATCGCGCGTGGGCAGTCCATTGATCTTGAAATTCGAGGAACCGCTGCTGATCTTGGCGATGTCGTCCTGATCGATTGCAATCTCGATTTCGGGGTTGGAAAGCTCGCGGACGATGCTGAGAAGGCGTTTGACGGGCAGTGTGGTTTCGCCTTCCTCGGAAATGTTCGCCTCGACAGAACACTGGACGCTGATTTCAAGGTCAGTCGCCGTAATATGCAGACGCCCGTTTGCCGCCTTGAAAAGGCCATTTGAAAGAATTTGGATTGTGCTACGGGCAGCAACAACGTTCTGGACGGTCTGAAGACCATCCATGAGCTTTGAGCGCTGAATTGTCAGTTTCATCTGCGTTTCTCCGAATATAAATCCCAAAGGTTCGACACGGGATTTTCAACAGCCGATTGTATCAATATTTATTCTATATATTCAAGTAAGTAGTAGAAGTAGTAACAACAATAAGTCCAAAGTTTCGACATAACTCCATTGACGATGGCATTTAGCGCAATTTACAAGGCTGTTTATAAGTTGTCCATTCATTCAAGGTTGTGTACAACTGTACAGTTTCGGTCTTTCAACCATGTTCAAAACAAAGCTAAATTCAACAATGAATCTGCAAGTTATGAACAAGTTGTTAACTTTGACTTGTCATAATTCGCGTAAACTGCGAACGAGATGTTGTTTCCCATCCGCTAGCGGATGATTGCGTAACGTGCCGAATCAATCGATGTCTCACCCTTGCGGAGTTCGATAACACGCGCATTTTCACCATCCTCGACGAGACGGCAGACAGCGTTGGAGCAATCTCCGAATTCGCGGAGTTCGATTTCAAAGCGTGTGTCGTCAGCCACATGCTGAACCGGTTTCGCAAGCGGCAGGAGAGTCCCGCCCTTCACATACACCGGAATGCCCTTCGTCTCGACGGTGCGCTTGCCTGCCGGCACGCGCTCGCCCGTGAAGAAGTCATACCATTCGCCTTCTGGCAGCCACACCTCGCGCTTGCCGGGGTCATTGCCCGCGTCATCGACCATTATCGGCGCAACAATGATTGAATCGCCAAAGAGGTATTCGTCATCGACATTCCAGCTGTCGCCCTGGTCCTGGTAGTCGCAGACGAGCGCGCGCAGTGGCGGACGGCCCGTTTCGTGATACGCATGGAACGCCGCGTAGAGATACGGCACGAGCGACATGCGCAGACGGAACAACTCGCGGATTTCATCGGTGCAGCCAAGCGCGATCCACGGCATATCGTCGAGATACCATGCGTTGATCAGCGCATGGACACTGAATACCACGCTCTGCACGCGGCGGATCAACTCGCGGGCATTGCCGGCATGGCGCACTTCCGGCGTCCAGAGCAATCCCGAGAAACCGGCGTTCACGACGCCCGTGACGAAGTCCTTATGCCCGTACAAATCGGAGTAGAGGACAAACGGATACGATGCCGCGAGCGCACCCATGTTGCGCACTTCCGACATTGTCTTGTTCAAGCCAAGCGCCTGCATCGCCGTCTGCGCGTAAAGCTCGCCCATGAGCGCGTGATACTGCTCGCCATCGAGTCCCGATGGGAACTGCGTACAATCGGGATATGACCAGCTGCCCGTGAAATCGCTGCCGTCGCATTCGTCGAGTTTCATGCCATCGACGCCCGCATCGACAAGCGTCTTGCGCTGATGGTCGGCGAAAATGCGCCGCCCTTCCGCCGTCGCGAAATCAGGCACAAGTCCATGCCACACCAGATAGTCGCCGCTGTACGGGATGAGATCGCGGAAGATTGGCGAAGACGGATGTGTGTACGCATGCTGCCAGACGTTTATATGGAAGCCGAGCTTCTTGATCTCCGCCACTGTCGAGGCAGGATCGGGAAAGCGGTCGGGCGCCCAGACGAATGAACTGGAGTAAGCGGTCGTCTGCCAGCCCGGCTCGAGACCGAGCACATCGCACGGTATCTCGAGGTCGCGGAACTTCTTCGCCATCGCGATAACGCGCTCGGAATTGAACTTGAGTTCGCAACGGTAGTAGCAGCCGAGGCCCCACATCGGAGGCAGGCAACCGCCGCCAGAGAGAAGGTTGTATTGCGAGACAATGTCGAGGATCGAATCGCCGGTGATAAAGTAGATATCGACGCCTTCCGCGACAGGAATCTCGATGATCAGGCGGCCAATCTCGTCATCGACCTTGACAGCATAAAGCTCGTTCAGGTCAGTTGTGAAACCGTGTTGCTTGTCGGCAATCGTTGCGGCCGCAGTCGGATCGGGCCGCCGCTGCTTGCCGCAATAGATTGTAGCCGAGCGCGCAGTGTCGATGTAGATGCCAAAGCCTTCGGTCGTCACGAAGAACGGCACAGGCGCATGCGAGTCGCCGCTGTTCGACTTTGGATCGGCGTTTGAGCGCAGGTGTTTTTTCGTGCCGCGATGCTGGAAGCCCTTCAACTGAAGCCCAAAGCCATAGACGCCCGCCTTGAGGTCGATCGGCATCGTGAGTCTTGTGCCGCGACGCGAAACCGAGAAGTCGATGGTTTTCGCGCATTCCGGGACTGTATCCGAGATTTCGCGGCGCGCCGCCGGCGCAAAGTGCATCGGCGTGAATTTTTCGGGGGTGCCGAAGGTGAGTTTTGAAATTGGCATGGGACTGGCTCCGATTAGGTAAACGGGGGCCCGCGGTGTTTGGGGCAAAAACGCGGCTGGGCCCCTTTT
>JAZQOE010000130.1:0-4737 GCA_045627705.1 Kiritimatiellia bacterium
GAAGAAAGGCGGCTTCGGCTATCATTCCGTCTGGCGCAACCTCCCGCGCTTCGTCCGCAAGGCCTCGAAAGAACTCGCACCCAAAGGGTCTGTCCCCGATGAGGGCACACCCTGATTTTTGAATGGAGGCGACGGCGAGGGTGCCATCGCAACGCGCCAGCGTAAACGGGGACACACCCCGATTTTTGCATTGTCAGTTCAGCGAACGATGTCCTCAACGGAGTATAGCCGGAACAACTCCTCGTCGGACACATTGAAATGAAACTCAATGGAACGGCGCTCGGAGAGTTTGGAAAGGATCTCCCGCGTGTACGATTCCTCCGCATGGTGAACGGCCCTATGGCAATTCGGGCAAAGGCAGCAGAGGTTGTCAAGAGCATCGAGCGTCTTCGTCTTGTAGTGCGGCTGGTACATAAGAGGAATCACATGATGAACCTCGAGATACGGACACCCCGTCGACCGCGCAATAAAAAGCTTATGCGAAGGATCGAACTCGCACTTATACTTGCTCAATTTGAGACGCTTCTCCACAAGTTCGCGGCTGCGAATCTGCCGCCGCTGCTTTTCCACGCCCCCTTGCGTGTCAGCGACCGCAGACTCGACGTTGGAATCGTCGAGGATGTCGCCGACGTCGTTCCGATAAACGGAGTTCTCGCCACGCCACTCCCTTTCCGGCATCGCCCCAATCCAAAGCTCGTTCTGCTTCGACACGAACAGGAACCAGACGTCACCCTTCTTCGGCATGAATCCGGCTCGTGACGAGAGGTAAAGGCGCAGTTCCGACTTGTTGGGCTTCGGATAGACCAGTTGTAAACGCCATTCTTCTTGATCCAATCAAGCTGCCCCGTCTTGTAGTTTCCGACAACAACGATATCCAACATCGTTGCAAAGTCCTTTTTAGATGCGACTTTTCTCTTTGTGTGTTTAATTGCCATCTTGAAATCCCTTTCAAATCAACGTGCTGAGTTCTCTCCGCGCTTCCTTGCAGAAGATCCACAAGAACGCTTCGCATTGCGCCTTCCACTACCACGGTCGGCGTCATCAAGTACAATGTCCATCATATCACTTCGGGGTCTGATGACAAGTGGTGCTGGGGGCACTGCCCCCAAGACCCCTGCGGATTGACGACGGCGCGGGCGCCGTCGCAACGAACCTATTACCTTTTACCTCTTACCTATTACCTAAAATGTCTCTTGCCAAGGCTAGCGCCGCCATAATCCTCAAAATAAAAAAACCGCAAGCACCATATCGGCGATTGCGGCATTTGAAAATGGTGGAGAAGAGGAGATTCGGACTCCCGACCCCCGCGTTGCGAACGCGATGCTCTACCAACTGAGCTACTTCCCCAAAAGGAAATCGAAAACGGGCGATAGGTTACCATTTTCATGTTCCCATCGCAAGCGAAACTTTGCTTTTCGTTGTCGCGCCCGTTCGTTTGAAGAAAACATGCATCGGAATCCGTCCAAACGATATTGCATGAAACGGCATGCTGTGGTTCAATCTTCGTGAAATCCCATTGGAGCCAAAGAATGCCGACTTCGAACAAGAAACTGACCATCGCCGTCGCATGCGGCGGAACCGGCGGACACACCTTCCCCGGACTTGCCACCGCGAATGTCCTCCGCGCCCGCGGACACAACGTGGAGGTATGGCTTTCCGGTCGCGATATCGAAAGCCGCGCCCTCAAGGCATGGAACGGACCAGTCTTCCACACCGGCGCGCGCCAATTGACGAAGGCCCAGTTGCTCCATCTGCCATTCAGTGTCCTGCGCTGCTGGCGCCATCTGGGCGCATTGAAACCCGACGTCCTCCTCGCGATGGGCAGCTACGCGAGTCTTCCGCCAGGCTGGGCCGCACGCCTGCGCAATGTGCCGATCATACTCCACGAGGCAAATGCCGTCGCCGGCAAGGCCACCGACTTTTTCGCGAAATCCGCCGCCGCAATCGCATGGAGCTTCGGAGATCCACCAATCTACAAGGACCAGAATGGTGCACAAAAAGCCGTAAACACTGGCCTCCCCGTGCGCCGCGAACTCGCAGGACGTCCTCCTTTGCCGGGATTCGAACCGTCCGATGGCGTCTTCACGATACTCGTTACCGGTGGCAGCCAGGGCTGTAGATTCCTCAATGAATCCATCCCCGCCGCATGCGCCAATCTCGCCGCGCGCGGATTGCCCAAGCGCATCCGTGTAATCCACCAGACGGGCGCGGCGGACGAGTCCATAGTGCGCGAACGCTATTCGAAGGCCGACACAGAAGCGCGCGTTACCGCATTTTTGGACGACATGGGCGGCGCCTTCGCCGCGGCCGATATCGTGATCTGCCGCGCAGGGGCCGCCACATGCGCCGAACTGGCGCTTTGCGGCAAGCCCACCATGCTCGTTCCCCTGCCAAGCGCAATGCGCGACCACCAGCGTCTCAATGCCCGCTTCTTCGCCGATGCCGGCGCGGCTCTCTGCCTTGAACAATCTACTTTGACGCCCGACATCATCGCGGATAAGATTGCGGCAATAATCGCTGATCCAGCAATCATCGCTGGGCTAAAAAAAGCGATGGCGCAATTCTCGTCGGCCGATGCGGCGGAACGACTTGCGGACCTCGTGGAAAGGTCCGCTAAAAATTCTTGAAAATAACACTTGCAAGCCGCCGATGCGATTTGCTATTCTTCTTCCCGTTTTGCGCGCCACTAGCTCAATTGGATAGAGCATCTGACTACGGATCAGAAGGTTGCAGGTTCGACTCCTGCGTGGCGCGCCACTCTTTCGATTGCGGGGTGGAGCAGTCCGGCAGCTCGTCAGGCTCATAACCTGAAGGTCGTAGGTTCAAATCCTGCCCCCGCTACCAATTTAACAGTCGCGTATGCCGAAAGGCGTACGCGACTTTTTTTCATTCCAAAACATTTTGACATCCATGCCATCCGTGCTTAAAATTTTCGCCCAATTATGAAATCTTTCAACGCATCAATCCTTTCGATCGCCCCTTCCGCCACGCTCGCCATCTCCAGCAAGGCGAAGCAGATGGCAGCACAGGGCATCCACGTGGCGAACTTCTCGGCCGGCGAGCCGGATTTCGACACGCCGGACTTCGTTCGCGCGGCCGCACAGAAGGCGCTTGACGAGGGCAAGACGCGTTACACCCCCGCTTCCGGACTTCCCGCGCTCCGCGCCGCAATCGCGGAAAAACTCGCGAAGGAGAACGGCGTCGAATGCTCTGCCGACAACATAGTCGTCAGTTCGGGCGCCAAGCATTCGCTCGCGCTCGTCTTCCAGACGCTCCTCAACCCTGGCGACGAAGTCCTCATCCCTGTTCCCTACTGGCTGAGCTATCCCGAGATGGTGAAGGTTGCGGGAGGCAAGCCAGTGTTCGTTCACGGCACCGCGGCGGATGGCTTCAAAATCACTCCCGAAGACATCGAGCGCGTCGCGACTCCGCGTACAGCCGCGATCGTGATCAACAGCCCGTCGAATCCAAGCGGCATGGTCTATTCCCGCGATGAACTCGCCGCTCTTGCCGCGACAGCCGTCAAGCTTGGCATCGCGATTGTCTCCGACGAAATCTACGAAAAGATGGTTTACGACGGATGCGCAGCCACGAGCGTCGCATCGCTTTCGCCTGAGATCGCCGCGAGCACCATCACCGTGAACGGCTTCAGCAAGGCGTACGCGATGACAGGCTGGCGTCTCGGCTACACGACTGGCCCCGCGCAGTTCATGAAGGCCATGGGCGCGTTGCAGAGCCATTGCGCCTCGGCCCCGAACACCTTTGCGCAGCATGCGGCGATTGTCGCGCTCAAGCAGGGCGCGGATTCGATTCGCACCATGGTGGCGGCCTTCGACCAGCGTCGCCAGCGCCTTTACGAACTGCTATCCGCGATTCCCGGCGTCAAGCTGTCGCGTCCGCAAGGCGCCTTCTACGCGCTGCCAGATATTTCGTCATTCGGTTTGGGCTCGGTGGAATTCGCCAGCAGGCTCCTCGAAGAGAAGCATGCGGCGGTAGTGCCTGGCGTTGCCTTCGGAGTCGATCGTTGTGTGCGCCTGAGCTATGCATGCAGCATCGAGGAGATCGAATACGGCGCCTCGCTGATTGCCGAATTCTGCGCCGGCCTCCGCAAATAGTTTTGACCTTCGGACGAGTGGTGAAATTGGCAGACACGCCAGATTTAGGTTCTGGTTCCGCAAGGAGTGCGGGTTCAAGTCCCGCCTCGTCCACCATCATCAAAAGCCGCGCAACCCCTAGCAAATAAAGGAGTTGCGCGGTTTTTCATGTCGGTATGAAACTGGGGACAGACCCTGATTTTTCGGGGTCTGTCCCCATCAGTTATGTCTTCTTGGATTTGTTCTGCTTAAAGGGACAGACTATTTAAGAATTTTTATAAGTGCTTTGGCTACAAGAAGAAGCAGGGGAGGTGCAAAAAGCGGCACGCCGCAATTTGGATAACCAAAAGCGGCGCGCCGTTTTTTTACGCAGATTGAAAAGCAGGATTACTGCTGTTGCTCTTGGGGCTGCTGCTGGACCTGCTGATCGCGCTCGCGCATCGCCTCGCGGCGGGAGAGTTTGATCTTGCCGCGGTCATCGACGCCAATGCACTTGACCCAGATCACATCGCCGACCTTGCAGACGCCGTCCATCGACTTGAGGTAGGTGTCGGAGAACTCGCTGATGTGGCAGAGGCCATCGATGCCGGGGAGAATCTCGACGAAAGCGCCGAAGGGCTTGACGCCCGTGACCTTGCCCTCG
>JAZQOE010000131.1:0-22401 GCA_045627705.1 Kiritimatiellia bacterium
GCATCGGTTTCTGCTAAATTGTCCCACTCAATTGTGGCACGCATGGCGTATCGTATGCGCCGAGGCAACCACGCAAGGAGGAACAAACCATGGCTTACAAGATTACCGACAAGTGCGTCAAGTGCGGCACCTGCAAGGACAACTGCCCCGTCGAAGCTATCAGCGAAGGCGATGCAACATACGTCATCGACGCCGACAAGTGCGTCGAGTGCGGCGCCTGCGCCGGCAACTGCCCCGTCGAAGCTATCGAAGCGCCCTGATTGCCTTGAATAGTCGAATGGTCTGGAACGGCGTTCCCGCTCCAGGCCATTTTTGTACACTCTCAAGTGTTCCCAGAAAGAGGAATCACAAATGGCAAAGTCTTCCTCCATTCCCGCGAAATCCTTCGCCAACCGATCGCTCGTGAAAAAGCCGGCCGCAAGCAAGACCGCCGCAAAGGTTGCAGTCCCGGCGAAACCCGCCGTAAAGAAAGCGGCAAAACCTGTCGCTGCCGCGCCTACAAAATCTCCGGCTAAAAAAGCCGTCTCCATCAAGCTTCCCGCCAAGTCCATCGTGAAGGCCACCGTGAAACCCGCGGCAAAGCCAGCCCCAAAGACGGCGAAGCCCACCGCGAAGCCAGACAAGCCCGTTGCAAAGGCAATCGCCCGTCAATCCGAAAAGAAACTCGCCAAGCCCGTTTCAACGCCAGCAAAGCCTGCACCCGCGAAAAAGGCGCCGAAGTCCAACCAGCATTCGTTCAGCAAGGAAGACCTCGAAAAGTTCCGCAAGGATATGCTCGCGATGCGCGACATGCTTCATGCCAAGGCGAGCGACATGCGCACAAACGCGCTCACGCGCCACGATGAAATCAATCCTGAGGAAGACGGCACAGACATCATCGAGCGCCTCAAGGATCTACAGCTCGTGAATGGCACCGAGCAACTGATCAATCAGATTGACGCGGCCCTCCTTTCGATTTCCGATGGCACTTACGGCATCTGCGAAATCTGTCACGAACTGATTGGCAAGGGACGCCTCCAGGCCCTCCCCTTTGCGAAGACCTGCATCGACTGCCAGAGCAAACTCGAACAGAACCGCCCGATGCGCTCTTCGACCCATTGGTCCGACCTTTGATCCGCAGTGCGAGTCCCAATGCTCCCAATTGCGATATCAACGACGATCATCCTTCTCGACCAGCTCACGAAATGGCTGGTCAGAAGGAATTTTAATTTGGGCGAAAGCCTTTCCGTATTCCCAGGATATTTCGACCTCTGCCACGTCCAGAATATCGGCGCCGCATGGGGAATGCTCGCCGGGATGCGCTTCGTACTCGTCGCGTTTTCAATCGTCATGCTCGTGGCGATTGTCGTATTCCGCAAAAAGATTTTCGGCAAATCACTAATCGGCAGAATCTGCCTCGGCCTACTCTGCGGCGGAATCACCGGCAATCTCATCGACCGCGCATGGCTTGGACATGTCGTGGATTTTCTCGACTTCCATTGGCAAACAAGCCATTTCCCAGCCTTCAATGTCGCCGATTCCGCAATTTGCGTTGGCGCGATTCTCTTTATCGTCGCGACATGGCTGGACGATTTCAAGGCAAACAAGGCGAAGAACGCCGGCACGGATCAATCCTCCGCCGACAAGTCAGCCCATTAGCCCCCTCCGTTCCCAATGTTCCCCACCCCGCCATCAATGCGTCCGGCATGGATTCTCGCCGGTCCTACGGCAACGGGCAAAAGCGCCGTCGCACAGGCGATCGCCGAGCGGACTGGCGCCGTCATCATCTCCGCCGATTCCATGCTCGTCTATGCAGGCATGGATATCGGCACCGCAAAGCCATCACCTTCGGAACGTGGCTCCGTCCGCTATCTCGGCATCGACCTCGCAACGCCCGACACCCCATTCAGCACGGGCGCTTGGCTTGCGTCCGTGCGAGAAGGCGTCCGTGCGCTTCCCCCGCCATCACCAGAAGACGCCACTATCCCCGGACACGGCATAATCGTCGCAGGTGGGACTGGACTCTACATCCGTGCGCTTCTTGGAGGTCTTGACGCACCGACTTCCGACACTGCCTCCCGCGACCATGCGCTTTCCATCCTCGCGCAAGGTGGCATCGAAGAGCTCCAATCCGCGATTCGCTCCCGCTCCGAAGCAGCGTTTGAATCGCTTTCGGAATCCGACCGCATCAATCCCAGACGCCTCACGCGCGTCCTTGAAATCCTTGAGTCGCGCGTTGCATCCGGAACATCAGGCGAACCATTCCGCGCCGCATCGCAGAAGCAAATGCCACGACTCGCCGTCCTTTCCATCGACCCTGCCATCCTCGCCTCGCGCATCGAACGACGCATCGCAAAAATGTTCGTTGATGGCCTCGCCGAAGAAGCATCGCGCCTGCGCACGGCCTACCCTGCACTTTCGGATACCGCCGCAGCCGCGATCGGCTATGCGGAGACATTCGCGATGCTCGATGGTTTGCTCACGCCCGATGAAGCAAAAGAACGCATCGCCGCCCGCACGCGTCAACTCGCGAAACGACAGCGCACATGGTTCCGCCACCAGGCCGATGCAATCTCCATCGACGCTTCGTCAGGCGATATCGACGCGATGGTCGCCGCCACTCTCTCCGCATGGCGCAATATCGGCCCACATTGGATAAACTGCGAGGAGGCATCATGACTGTCATCCTCGCAAATGGCGAATTTCCCACGTACCCCACCCCGCTCGCACTGCTGAATAGCGCAGAGCGAATCGTCTGTTGCGATGGCGCGGCACAGGCCTTGATCAATTACGGCAGGATGCCAGACATCGTCATCGGCGATCTCGACAGCGCTTCGCCGGAACTTGTCGCGAAGCTTGAAGGGCGAGTGAAACGCATTCCGCGCCAGGATGACAACGATCTCGCAAAGGCCTTCGAGTTTTGCATTGCAAATGGGTGGAAGACGATTTACATCCTTGGCGCAATGGGCAAGCGCGATGATCATGCCATCGGGAATTTCGCGCATCTCTTCGATTTCGCGCAACTCGCGGATTCGATTGAAATGGTGACAGACCATGGAATCTTCACCGCTCTCCCACCGCAAAAAACGGCACGCCGTTTTTCGAGCTTTCCTGGTCAGGCAGTCTCGATCTTCACGAATTCCCCCAACACGCTTGTTACAACCCATGGCCTCCATTGGGGACTCGATAACACGCCCTTGCAAAGTCTCTGGAGCGGCACGCTCAACAAATCCGATGCCGACATCTTTGAGATACAATTCACAAATGGCCCGGGAATGGTTTACCAACCTTTTTAGACAACAAGCAGCACCGCAAGACTCTTAAACTGCCCAACTGAATTTTCACGGTACACTGCTTGCACTTGCATAGAGGGCGAGTACGCGCCGTAACCGCGCACAAAAAAGGTGTGTCCCCCATTTCGTCGGGGACACACCTTTTTTGTTCATGGTTTCGGAATCAACGGCTATTCGAAGACCATGCGGCCCCAGAAGCCGGGTTGGAGTTCGGCCTCGGATGGGACGTCGGCCGTAATGCCAGTGGCCTTGTTGCTCCAGTAGGAACGGGCGGTCGTGGAAGCGCCGTCGCCGCGGAGCACGCCGATGTCGGCCGAAATCGCCATGCCCTTCGTGGGCGCAATGCCGATCACGGCGAGCGGAACGGAGATTTCATAACCGCCGTTTCCGTTGTCGGCAAGCTGCACCTGGTCGCTGACATCCTCGACCTTGTCGAAGGAGATCGTGCGCCAGGGGGAACTGAACGGAACCTTCTGGTCATCGGGCGTACCGGGAACAACCTGCGTGTAGAGAAGCGCCTTGACAGCGTCGCCAACGCGGGTAATCGTGAGACGCTTGTCGCCGGCAACAGCGGAAGCGCGCTTTGGATCGGCGTTCGGGTCGGTGCCAAACATCAGGTCAAGTGCGCCGCCAGTCTTGAAGAGCGCGTTCGGCATCTCGCCGGAATTGCGGAGAAGCTGCTTTTCCGAAGTGTCCCATGCGGCATAGAGACGATCGCCGGCAACGGCGACAGCGCCGAGGAAGCTGTACGGACGGGACTCCGAGTTGAAGTTCGCGCCCATGCCCGCCTTGTCGATTTCGACCCATGAGGCTGTTGACCAGTCTGCGATGTCGCCATCGACCACAGGGGCGTCGTCGCGGATCACGGCATGGAGCATGCCGGTGCCGCGCGCGGCGCGACGGATCGCCTCGCACTCGGCCTCGTAGGCGATCGCCTTGTCAACCAGGTCACGCGTGACCTCGACCGTGAAGGGCTTGATTGGACGGAGCGTCTCGAGGCCATCGAGACGGCAGATCGCGCTGTTCGCGCCGTTCACGATATACGTCTTGCCGTTCGGGAGGCAGGTGAGCGTAGGCCAGAAGTTCTCGTCGTGAAGCGAGATGTGGCCGACCTTCGCGCCACGCTCGGCAACGGGCATGCGCCACAGGGGCGCGGTGCGCACGTCGCGGAAGACGGTCGTCACGAAGAGTCCGTCGCGAGTGATGATGTACATGTTGCCCATGTTCGCGTTCACGCCCCAGAGCGGGCCGACCTTCGAGCCTTTCGGGTTGAAGAGACCGCCGAGCATGCGCGTGACGCCGATGAGCTGGCCAGGCGCGCGCGGGACATCGCAGTTGTGCGAGGCGTGGAGTCCAGGCCACGGATTGGGAATGGACCAGACGGGACGACCGGCCTTGACGCCCGTCACCGAATATGGACTGAATGGCGCGACGCCAAGCGTGAGCACTGCCTCGTCGCTATCGTCCATCAGCATCTGGCCGCCGCCGGAGGAGTACGACCAGTAAACGTTGGTCGCGACCGTCTCGAGTTTCGCGAGGTCATAAAGCGGCGCGCCGTTTTTCCCGATCACGGAAGGGCGCAGCCTGTATGCAGTGCTATCGACGCGGGAGATCGCGAAGGAAAGGTCTTCGAGGACATTCACGCCCTGGAGACCGCCGCGGCGGATTTCAACCTCGGATGGCTGGATGTCGGCATCGCCATTGGCGTCGCTCCAGAGATACCACGCGGAGACGCTCTGGGTCGGATCCGGCTCGGACTCGGTCTCGTTGCGTGGCGGCCAGCGGTCGGCGAAATCGGGACCGCGAACCGCGGTGCCCCAGTTGGCGGAACCGATAGCGGCGACAGGAATCGCGACGCCATCGCGCTCCTGGAAGAGAACGGCGGAGGAACCCGCGACCGGATTGGAATCGTAGGTGTTGGAATAGTAGCGATGCTTGCGGTAGGTGAAGACATGCTCGGGGGCCGCGACTCCGACGCGAGTTACCACATCGTTGCCAGAGGCGCGATAAGGGATGTTCACGAGCTTGCTGTCGCCGGTCTTCCAATCGATCGCGAACTCCATCGTGCCGCGATTTTCATCGGCATAGATGAAACGCTCCGAATTGTCGGTGGCGAGCATGCCGCCTCCGCCGTATTTGCCTGGACCGTAAACGGCCTTGACCAATGCGCCCGTCCCGGCGTTCCAGACGCTGATGCGCTTCGGAATGAAGTTGTTCTCGGCGACCCAAAGTTGTCCGCGGGAATCGATCGCGAGACCGGCGGGATTGTTCATGTGGAGTTCGTCGTATTTGCCAGTAGTGGGCACGCCGGGATGGCCGATCGCACGCAGGAAGGAGCCGTCGCGCGAGAAGACCTTCACCTGGTGGCTCGCGCCCCAGTCGCCGACGAATATTTCGCCGTTTTCCGCGATGGCGATCTGCTGGGGATCCTCAAGACCCGTGGTGACAACGGGCGAGACAACGGCATTCGCAAGCACGCCGTCGGAGGCCGGCGTCACGCGCACGATGGTATTGCCGGAGGCGACGAGGATTGTGCCATCGGCATCGATCGCGAGACCCTTCGGGCAGGCGATTTCGAGGGAGTCTGCGATCTTCGCGGCATCGCCGGTCGCATCTACGCGCACGATGCGGTTCGTGCCGGGCACGGAGCAATAGACATTGCGGTTCCATGCGGCGATGGACGAAAGCTCGAAGGAAATGCCATGCTGTTCGGCGGCGCCATCGAAGGGAGCGAATGGGCCGGTGTAGATATTGCCGGACTGCGTGCCGCCGCCCTGATTGCGGAAGATGTTGTTCAGGCGCAGTTCGACCGGCTTGTCGTTGTCATGCCATACTGCGGCGACATAGACCATCGTGTTCGTGTCGGCATTGGGGCCGCGGTCGCAGCACAGGAATGGCGCGGCGGTCCAAAGGCCGCCGATCCAGCGCATGCCGCCACGCTTGTTGGCGTCGAGGTCGGCCCAGAGAAGGCCATCGGGACCTTCGGTGACATACGCGCCGAGGAAGACGGCCGGTTCGCCGAAGGGCGAGCGGTCAGCGGGAGTGAAAGCCGCGGATTGAGGCGCGGAATGGTTCGCAAGCCATGCGCCGGTATGGTCGTCGAGGTCCCACGGCGGATTGCCAGGAGCGTAAACAGAGAACTCGTAAACCGGCTCGATGCCGGCATGCCAAAGACCACGCACGCGATACTTGCCAGGCTCGACGAAATTGGTCGGAATGTGCCAGAGGCCGTGGTTCTGCGCGTCTTCATCGCGGAGAAGGTCGTCCGAACCATCCCACCACGCGGTGTTTTCGCCCTTCGGGAACCAGGTTTCGGAAACGAGGTTGCGGACGCGCGTTCCGTCTTCCTTCTCGATCACGAGCGTCACGTAGCCGTCGGCGGGCGTCTTGAACTTGACGGGAATCGGGGCATGCGGGATTTCGGGCTCCTTGAAGACCGGGGCCGCGAGAGGCTCGTCGCCAAGCTTGCGGAGGACGAGAATCTCGCCGAGCCACACGCGCTTGCCCTCGATGGTATTGCCGGAGACATGCGGGTGACCGACGGGGCTGACAGCCGTGGCGCGTATGCGGAGGGCGCGAGTATCGACGGTTCCGTTGTCAAACGGGGCGAAGCAAGGCCAGAGCTGGATTGGGTAGCCGCTCTCGAAATCCTTTGGATACGCGACCTGCTTCCATGCGTCTTCTGCCGCGTCGAGCGGATGCACGCCAGAGGCGTCAAAGCGCTGGATCTCCATTGCGCCAATGCCCGTCCAGCAAGTAAGGACGGCATCGAAGCGGAGGGCGGACGGCCAGTGGAGCATCAGCCACTCGGCGTTTTCCTCGGAAACAGGCTGGCGGCTGGCGGCCTGCTGGCCATTCATGTTTTCCCAGCAGCCCCAACCGTTGTCGTAGCCATCGCAGATGCGCGAAGCGGATGAATTGTTCGAGCGTGAGGCGGCGGTGGCGAAGCGCGAATAGTTCGCCCAGCGATCGGAAAGGACGATCGCGCCGCCAAGATAGCCGGCCAAGTCGTTCTGGTCAGGTGTCGCAGTGTGGGTAAAGCGGATGGCGCGGGTGGCCGTCACCGCGGGAAGAGTCCACATCTCGACCGATTCGCGAGAAGGGGCTTCGGCGGTCGTCACGCCATCGGTGGCGAGGCGCGAAGCGGGGATCCACTGCGAATCATCGGTGACATCGCCGGGATATTCGGCTTCGGGCTTCAGCACGCTCACGCCGACCCAGCCGCGGACGAGGATGGAACCGATCTCGACAGGCTCGATGAAGCCGATGCGGAGATGGCGTGTGCCGACCGTGCGGGATGTCGCGAAGGTCGTGCCGCACCAGACTGGTGTGCCCGTATCCTTGGCCCAGATCGCCTCGCGGACATTGCCTACCGGCTGCAAATGCGGCTCCGCGCCAGGATCCCAGGACTGGAAGGCTTCCTGGTCGAGATTGTTCGCGGAAACCGGTGTGTCAACGTTGTATGCGGGTTGGTTCGCGAAAGCGCAAAGCGCAAGCAGCGAAACAACGGATGAAACAAGGGAACTGGTTTTCATGTGTACCTCTGATGGTAAAAAGCAGAATGCATGCCACGGCAGGGCGAAATGGCCCGACTTCACAATAGGTTTTTACAACGGCTAGTCGAGAATGACGATATAGCCCGGACGCGAGTTTTCGCGGAGGAGTTCCCCCGGGCTCACGCCATTGGTTCCGCCGCCAAGGGATTCCAGCATGCGCTCGGCGCGGGAATGCTGGTGCATCGCGGTTCCGCCTATGCCGAGAAGCGCGCCGACAAGCAGCGATGCCAGCATTGCGAGCACGAGGTTCACTGGCGTAATCATGCGCCTTGCGGCGCGTTGCTTGATGTCCATCTCGGATTGCCATGCATCGCGCTCCGCCTTAAGGCGATCGCGTTCGAGGGTAAGGCGCTCGCGCTCAAGCTGGAGTTTTTCGCGTTCGAGCGCGATGTCGTTCGCGGAAGCGGTTGTTTCGCTGATATCCATTTCGCAGCCTCGGCTATTCGATCACAAGAACGCCGTGAATCCAGACGGATGGGACGGACGCCTCGAGAACGCCATTCTTCCATTCCCATGTCGCCTTGCCGTCGTCGAGTTCCCAGCGGACGGACTTTGGCTTCGCCTCCATGCGCACACGCACGGACAGCGGGCCAACGCGCGGAATCTCGTCGATCGCGCCATTGTTCGGCTGGTTTGGAATGCCGCTGATGCGGTTCACGAAATGCACCATGCGAGTATCGCCGCGCTTGCGGAGTGTGACATCCACGCACAACGGTGCCTTCGCGCGGATTTCGGGATCAGGCAGCAACTTCTCCGCAAGTGCGGCGAAGAACTGGCGCGCCTGCGGGAAGCGGCTGAACTCGAAATCGTGTCCGAGACGCGCCGGGACGTATGCGACAAGGCCCTTGCCGACACGATGGAGCGTCGCGGCGTCAAAACGTGTAAGCCTGTCTTCGAGCTGGCATCCGTTGCCCAGCTTGCCAAGCGACTCGGCGCCGCCAACCGCCTCGCCAAGCAGCCAGGTGTCGGAATAAAGGACGCCATCGCAGTCGCCGACAGGATAGGAGAAGGTGCCGGGTCTGCGCCATTCGAGCGCCTTGAAACCAAGGAACTCCTCGCCGAAGCGGGCATGCGCGGCGGCGCCTGTCACGAGCAAACTTCCACCTTCCTCGACATACTTCTTGAGCGCGGCGACCATGTCGTCGGACATGTTGTCCTGCTCTGGAGCGACGACCAACGGGAACTCGCCCAGGCGCGGGAAGAGCGCCCACTCGTCGAGCACGTCCACGCCATAGCTCGCCTCGAGCAATGCGTAAAGCGCGCCCTGTACCGGCGACGCATCTACATTCCACATTAGGTTCGGGCCATTCGCCGTGCTTTCGAGATGCTTCTCCGAATGCAGGATCGCAATCTGCGGGATCGTCTCCGTGTTCAGGCAGAGATCGCGGCGGGCCTTGACGAATTCGCCGACATCGTGGAGGCGCTTCATGCGCCATTCGACCAGGCGTCCATCGCGCACAGGAGAGTGCTCGTAGATCTGGACGTTGCCGCCGAAGGAAAGCAGCACGGCGGCCTCCTGCATGAGCATTTGCGACGGCTTGAACGCCCATGGGGAAACTGGATTGCCAAGGCCATGAGAAGCGTAGAAGGCCCAGAGCATGATGTCCCAATGCTTGCGGCGCGTCGAAAGGAAACGCGCCTCGCAACGCGATCCATCGAGTCCCCACACCCACGTGTTGTCGCCGGAAATCCAATCGGTCGGGACGACATTCGGGTCGCCTGGATTCTTGAAGGTCTGGAGCCAGTTGGAGCATACGAGCACGCCTGGACGATGCGCGTGGATCGCCTCGCAATAGCGGCGGACGTATGCGTAGAAGCTATCGCGGGTGAACTTCCACCAGCGCGGCCAAAGCGGGTCGGATGTCTCGGTCGGCGGTTCGGCCATGCCGGTTTCATCTGTCCACGCCTTGCGGCACTTGTCGCAATAGCATGGTTCGACAGCCCAGAGATCGCCATCGATCCAGAAGCCGTTTACATTGTAGCGGTCGATGAGTTCGAGCGTCTGGGGAATCATCAGCTTCTCGAGATATGGCCCGCGCGGGCACATCTTCTCGTGGACAGGCGCGCCAGCGTTCTGGCCCTTTGGCGCATCGTCATGCGGCTTCGCGGGGACAACGCACCAGTCGGGATGCTTCGCGCCAGCCGCCTTGTCCCAAATGCCGGAATAGTGGCAATGGAGGGGGAGCCCAAGCGCGTCGGTGGCGGCGCGCCATTGCGCCAGCGCGTCATATTCCAAGTGCGGCGGGACTGTCGCTTCGGGAATCGTGCTGAACCAGCTCGTGTAGCCGGCATGGCCCTTGCAGTCCGTCTGGACGAACTCGGGCGCCATGAGTTTCAACATCGGGACAAGCTCGTCCATGCCGCAATGCGTTCCGATGTCGAGGTCGTCCTTGCCCGCATGGAAATCATAGTGGAGGCCGAAGTACCTGCCGGCGCCATACCAGTTGCCGGTCTTGACGCAATCATCGCATGACACAGTCTTCATAGTCTGTTCGCTTTCAATCGATGCGCATGCGCCAGCAAGGGTGCAAAGCGCAATCGCCAGTCCGTAAAATGCAAACCTGTTCACTTTTGGAATCCTGCCAAAGGTGCCCTAACACCGTGGCATGATACCAAACGAACCGAAGACATGCCATATAAAGCAGAAGAAATGGCAGATCGTGCCGCCGAGCACGAAAAGATGAGGTCCATTCCCCAGCTTCTGCGGAGGCACACCACTAAAAACGATACGTAAGCGTCACACCGGTCGCATTGGAGAATCCGCTGTGGGCGCGGTAATGGTGGAGCTCGCCAGTCACGGTGTCACGGCACTGCGTATTCTTGCCGTCCATGATGATCATGCCGTATGTCATCGCGAGCTCTAGCGAATCAGAGCAATGCCAACAAAGACCCCACGAAAGCATGTGTCGGTCGGCGGCCGGCAGCATGGTCGATTCCTGGTCGCCGCAGCAATCGTTCTCATAGACGTACGACATGATCGCAGTCCAGCGATCGGAGAAGTCCCAGCTTGGCGCGATGCCCAGGCGCCATGTGTCGTTCCATTCGAGCTTGATTGGCTTGTGGAAACCATTGAGGTTGAAGTCGAGCGTCTTGACTGTGCTCCACTGTGTCCAGCCAACCATCGTGCCGAGGTGCCATGTGTCGGTGATGTCCCAGTTGAAGCCGCCTGTGATGGAATCGGGAAGTTCGAGCTCCGTTTTGGATGGACCATCCACGAGACGCGAAGAAAATATGGTGCCGGGATTGGCATCGCGTGGCGACACCTGGCTCTTCCCTTCGACATGGACCTTCGTGCGGGACTTGTAAACAAGACCCACCGAGAAGTTGTCGGCCACATCGTACTTCATTCCGACCTGGTATCCGAAATCCTCCATGCCGTTGTCGCCCTTCAACCGGCTGTTCATCCGCCCGAAGTACTGGCCATTCGCACCGGCCCAAGGACGCTGGAACTGCTCGAAGTCAAAGAACAGGAAGCGCAGGCCGGCGCCGATCGAAAAGCCGTCCCCCACCCTCCATGCGAGGTTCGGGTTGATGGTGAAGGACGTCACCGTCGTCTCTGTCGAATTGTAGTTCAGCGTCCAGTTGCCGTCATACTTCGAGCCAAGGCCGTATTCCGGCATCACGCCGAGACCGAATACGAAATCGTCGCGAAATGGCGCCGCCATCTGGAAGCTGGGCAGACAGAACACACCGGGGTTCATTGTGTCCGAGTATTTTCCGTCTGTCTCGATCTTCGCCCAGGGATGCTCGGTAAGCATGCCGACCGTGAAAGTCACGTCCCTGATGTCGCCCAGCGTCGCCGGATTGTGGAAGTTGGCCGAGGCGTCAACCGCCCTGCCAATCGCTGCACCACCCATCGCGTATGTCTCGGACGATGCCTCGTAAAGGCCGAAACCGCTCGCGGACGCCTTTGTGCAAAGGGCGCAAAGCGCAATCGCCGCAATATTGATCCTGAAAACAGAAAAGGGGTGTTTGAAATTCATGTGCGACACATTAACAAAAAGTGTCGCAATGCGTCAATGGACATTTTGTCAAAATCTGTCTCAATGTCGCCAAACGCCTTACATCGCACCATCGTGGCCTGTCCCCATAATTTGAGACACCGCAATGTGCCAAATTGATACCGTTTTCACAAGAGCGTCAAGCCGCGTTTGGAAGTTCGACGCGATTTCGTCCGGTGCATGCCCCAGAAGCGTCGCGTACTCCTTACGCCTCATCGTGAGGAATGATTAAGGAACAGAATTTTGATCCACTTCACCTGACTCAACGCCTGGCCTGGTCCACGAGAACTCACGCCGGAAAGCGGCGCGCCCCGACTGGCGATCCACTTCGGACTGGACTTCGGCTATTCCATGGAATTCCGTGGAAGCGACACAGGCCAGCTCCGACGCCCTCGCAAGCACGGCGGATTCATCGGGGGGAATGCCCCCAAGCGAACGCGCAAGCGTCACCGCATCGGGAGAAGCAAAGATTCCGCCGGCATCGCGGAAAGAGGAAATTCTGTCGCGAAGACGTAGCGCGGCTGCGACGTCACCTTCATCAACCGACGCAAGCAGGCATTCGATGATTGCGATCGGTGCCGTGTTCAAATTGATTTTCCCCGCGCCTTGCACTGTTACAAGCGGCGAAAGCGCCCTTACGACACCATCGGGAAGCGAAGGGACGAAATTGAGTTCGCCGACACAGGAAAAAGGCGGGGCATTGGTCCACGCGGGATCGCTGCGCTCCAAAATAGCGGCGCGCCGTTTTTCGCGCCAATCGACGATCATTGTCGCGGAGACAGAGGCGACAGCCTCATCGCATTCGGCCACGCGCACTAGCAATTCGCGGAGCAAATCGGGGGCGCAGGTGTTTATTGGCACCAGTCTTTCCGCGTCGATCATCCCGATGGTCTTATCCGCATCGCGCTGCCAGCCAGTCCCCGAAACCCGGTACCACCAGCCTTCGGTCTGCACTTCCCATGGTTCTCGCGCCCAAGGCTCATCGAGCGAATCATACCCATTTGTATCGGTTGCGACACGGTCGAAGATAGCGCGGACACAAGCCGCTTCGGCATGGTGCATTCCATCGCGGCAGCGCTGGATTTCGGCATTCGCCCGGACATGCGCGCGAACGGCGAAACCAGCGGCGACAGCAAGCGACGACGCCACCGCGACAACAACCACGGCAACGATCAAGAGACTTCCGTTTTCCCTCCGTGCGCGAACCTCAGCAGGCTGAAAAGCGGCGAATCGAAGGCGCATTTTCATTGCCGTCGATAGTAGCATCATCTATTTTCCCAGTCCACACCACGATTCGCCAGCAAAGATGATGGCGATGGGAAAAGAAGTTTTGGATGCCAATGAAATGACTGGCAAATGGCATTATTATTGCTGGTTTTCTGTTGTCTTCCTACCACTGCCCGAAAGGATTTTCGGATGAAGCTTTTATCGTCTTTCAAAATGTCCATCAACGCTATCTCGACGGCGATCCTCATCTCCGCCGCATGCGCTTACGGCTCGCATGAGATAGCAGGTCTGAATGTCCAGCATCGATATCCCTGGAATGGACTTGTCGATATCTCATTCGACCTTGCCTTGGATCCAGTCGATGCCGACGCGATGTATCAGGTCGGGATCACAGCGAAGAAACTGGATGGGGATGTCGTACTGCCGGTATCGTCCGTCACATCGCCAGATGGCACCTGCATCCCATCCGCCCCAATTTCACCCGGATCATACAATTTTATATGGGACGTAGGAACCGATGCCCCTGGCCTGGATTTCGCAAATGTCGAAATCACGGTCTCCGCCACGAAAGTCCAGCCGACATATCTGGTTGTGGACCTCGCTGGAGGCCCCTCCGCCGCATCGTATCCCGTTTCGCAGCTTTATTCGGAACCCGCAGGCGGATTCAATACCGATGAGTACAAGACGACGAAACTAGTTCTTCGCCGTCTTCCAGCAGGCACGTTCAAGTTCGGTGGTTCGTCGAATGTAACATTCTCCAACGATTCATACGCAGGACTCTTCGAAGTAACGCAGGCGCAGTGGGCGCAAGTCATGGGCAACAATCCCTCCCATTTTCAAGGCGCAAAACACCCTGTTGACCAAGTGTCGTACAACATGCTCCGCGGTATCTCCAAGGGCGTCAACTGGCCATCGAGCAACGATGTCGATCCCGACAGCTTCTTCGGTAAACTGCGTTCGCGCACTGGCGTTGTCTTCGACCTGCCTACCGAGGCACAATGGGAATATGCCTGCCGCGCAGGAACTACCACTGCATACTCTTACGGCAACGATGCAAGCGGCGCCAACATGTGGTTCGACGAAAACAGCGGGTACCAGACGCACGATGTCAGTCTTACGCCAGCAAATCCGTGGGGTCTTTTCGACATGCATGGCAATGTCCTGGAGTGGTGTCTTGACTGGGAAGGCGCGAATCCATCTGGGACTGATCCCAAGGGTGCACAAAGCGGAAGCAAGCGCATGATGCGCGGTGGCAGCTGGATTAGCGGCGAGAACGATTGCGCTTCCGCGGCGCGTACAAGTTGCTATCCAAGCTACGATGAAGATTACGACAACAATGGCTTCCGTGTTTTCAGCGCGCCGAAGACTGCCGCCGACCTCGTTTCCGCATCGGCCTCGACCACGCTCGACACGCATGTCGGAATTCGCACCGCACGCTCCATCGAAACAATCCTTTACTCCACGGAATGGACAGACGGCGATGACGTCGTGATTTCACTTGATGGCGATCCGCTCTTCAACGCATCCGCACCCACGAACGGCACGATAGAAATCGCGACCGAGGTTTGGCGCTCTCCAGGACTCCACACACTTATCCATGACAATGGCACAACCGTCCTCACGGCGCAGTTCAACGTCCCCGCGGACGATTTCGACCCATACTATACGGATGCCCTTGGCGACCCGGATGTATCGTGGACAACCAGCGAAGGCATCGAATGGCGCGTTATCGACAATGTGCAACCGCCATACGTCCGCTCCGCGCCAATCGGCACAGACACTGAATCCGTGCTTGAGACAACCATCAATGGCCCGTGCGATGTCTCATTCGACTGGATGGCCTCATACGATGCCGCTGGCCAGTCGTTGAAGCTTTTTGTCGATGGTGTCGCGATCGCCGATATGCCAGGTGCCGACTGGAGCACCGTGTCATTCAAACTCAAGGCTGGCGAGCACGCATTGCGCTTCGCATACGCCAAGGACTCCAGCGATGAGGATGGCGACGATTACGGCGCCATCAGGAATTTCGCATACGGATTCCATCCCACGCTTGTCGTCCGTTCCGCCTATGGCGTGCCTTCGCCACACGTCGGTCGCTCTGTGTTCCAGGCAGACGAACAGGTTGCGGCGTCAGTAACGGCACCCTCCCCCGTTGACAACACGCGATTTGTCTGCACGGGTTGGACTGGCACGGGAAGCGTTCCCGAATGCGATGCCGAAACAAACGAAGTCGCATTTGCAATCCATGAGGACTCGACGCTTACATGGACTTGGACAACGAACTACTGGCTCTCGCTTACGATTGTGGATGACACGGGCCGCACCACTTCCGCCTTTGAAGACCGCTGGGTCAAGATCGGCGAAAAGGTCGAGATCCCATTCGAAGTCGATGCGCCATTCTACGATTGCGCGCTCAGTGGCGATTCAAATGGAGCAACAATCAAGGATGGCATCATCTCCGTTCCAGCCGCGACCATGCCGCGCGCGATTACGCTGACTGTCGCGCCGCACACCTACGAGGACGCGCTTGATTCGCGCGACATCACATGGGAGAGCGGTGGCGACGCAGTGTGGGTCGTTCCATCGGCCACGACACACGATGGCATCGATGCGGCAACAAGCGGCGAAGTCATCGATGGGGGCCGCAGCATTCTCACCGCGACATTCACCGGTCCGAGAGTCCTCACGTGGTGGTGGAAGCTCGACAATAGCGACCTGGCAAACGTCGAAGTCTATCTTGATGGCGACATCGATTTCGGAGACGGACTTGAAGACGGCCTTTGGGAAACGACAGACTGGACCCAGGCGATGCTCAAGATCGATGGCGATGACAAACATCGCGTCGATTTCGTCTTCTGGAATTTTGGAACGTCGTTCAACAAGGCCGATGCCGCGTATCTCGACCAGGTCACATGGGCGACCGATACAGAACCGCCCGTGCCATATTCGTGGCTGATTGACAACGGCATCGTTGATCCCGATGCGGATGATGCCGTCTTCGAGGCAGCGCCATACGAACTCGCCGCAGATGGCATGCACACCGTGCTCGAATGCTATGAAAACGATTTGGACCCGAATGCCGACTACCCGTACGTCATAGTCCGTTCCGAGCATGGCGAACCAGAACCGCATATCGGCCGCATCTTCTACGAACCAAATGCGACCGTCAAGATGTCCATGAAGGAACCCGACCCTGTTGATGGAACAAAATATGTCTGCACAGGCTGGACTGGCACGGGCGACGTCCCGGCAAACGGCACTGGAACAAATGTCACCTTTACAATCGGCAACAGCTCGACGATCACATGGAACTGGACAACGAACTACTGGCTGTCGCTTACGATTGTGGATGACTCTGGTCGTACCACTTCCGCCTTTGACGACCGCTGGGTCAAGATCGGCGAAAAGGTCGAGATTCCCTTTGAGGTCGATGCGCCATTCAACAACAGCATGCTCGGAGGCGATACCGATGGCGTCACGATAGCGGATGGCATCATCTCCGTTCCCGCGGCGACAATGCCTCGCGCAATCATACTAACGGTCACTCCGTACACTTACGCCGGAGTCCTGGGAACACACGACATCGAATGGACAAGTGGTGGCGATTCCGTGTGGGTGGTACCTTCATCGGAAAGCCATGACGGGCATGCCGCCGCAAAGAGCGGAAGCGTATCCGACAATGGCATCAGCACACTTTCCGCGACTTTTACGGGACCGACAAAGCTATCGTGGTGGTGGAAGCTCAACATGAGCGATTCATGTGGAGTAAACGTGTTCCTCGATGACGAACATCTGCCCAAAGAAAATGTCAACGGCCTTTGGGAGAAGGGAGGAGATTGGATTCAAGCCGACCTGGACATCATCGAATCCGGCGAGCACACGGTCCGCTTTGAATTCTGGAATGACGGAAGCGGCGATAGCGCAAACGACGCGGCATACATCGCACAGGTTTCGCTTGGCCAGTTGTTGTCCAAGCCGATGGCCACAAAGTCATGGATGATTGCCCATGGCCTGGCAAATGAGGACGACAATGAGGCCACGCTCATTGCCAAGGCAAATGCCAAAGCCGCGAACAAAGTGAACACCGTCAATGAATGTTATTTCGCCGGAATCGATCCAAACGGCCCTGACGAACAACTCCTCGCACAGATTGAAATTGTCAATGGCAAACCGGTAATCTCGTGGACACCCGAACGCCCCGCCACAACGCCCGAGGAATGGTACAAGGTCGAAGGGAAGGCTAACCTCGCCGATAAGGAATGGGCACCAAAAGCGGATGGACACAGGTTCTTCCGCGTTCGGATCGTCATTCCCGACAGCCTGTAATCAGAATGGATGCGAATCAAAACTGCGCGCTGGAATTTTGCAACGTCGTTGCCGGCTACCCCGGGCGCGAGGTTCTGCATGGGATTTCATTGCGCTTGCGTGTCGGCGAACGCATCGCGATGATTGGCCCTAACGGCGCCGGCAAGAGTACTTTTATCGGCGTCGCCACCGGTCTGTTGCATCCCAACTCCGGAAGGGTTCGAATATTTGGCAACGATGTGACGTCACTTACTGGCCAGGAGCGCGCGAAACTCGTCTCCGTGGTACGTCAGGACATTGATTCGGGAGCGCCCTTCACCGTCGGAGAAATCGTGATGTTCGGGCGTCTGTCGCAACTAGGCCGCTGGACCGCCCCAAGCACCGAAGACCACAACGCGGTCCGTGAGGCAATGGATTATACCGACACCGCGTCTCTTGCCAACCGCGACTTCCAGGCGTTGAGCGGAGGTGAACGCCAGCGCGTGTGCATAGCGATGGCATTGGCGTCGAAAGCGCCGCTCCTGATGATGGATGAACCGACATCACACCTCGACCTCAACCACCATGCCTCTGTCGCGCACATGGTCGAAGAACTCAACCGCGAACGCGGGATGTCAATACTGGTTGTCGCGCACGATCTGAATTTCGCCGCCGAGTATTTCGATCGCATCGTGCTACTCGCGAATGGACGCATCCTCGCCGATGGTGCTCCAAACGATGTCCTGGAACCCGACATCATCCGCGCCGCATACGGATGTGAGATCGTCAGGCACCACGACCCCGATTCAAATTGCCTGCGGATTTTTCCAAGGCGGAATCCTTCAACTGCAAACTCCTTGAATAGCAAGAAGGTGTTATTCGCAGGGCGAAAAATAGGATGTTGACAATCAAGTCCAAATTATGACAAAATACCCCGCAACGCTTTGGATATCTTTTCGAAAGGGCTAGACAATGGCAGAAAGCACAATCGCTGACAACGCGCAAACTTCCAGCACTTGGTCGTATTCAACTCCGACCGTCGAGCAGCAGTCGCTCGATGCAGGCACTGTCACGACCGATGCCGATGGTCAAATTGTCCCAATGGGAACTGACTCGGAAGTCGAGGCCACGGAAGAGCCCGAACTCGAAGGTGATGAAGAAGAATAGTGGCCGTTCTCTCCCATGCCAAGCAAGCAGCAGGCGAAGATTTACCTTGGCATGGTAGTCCAGTCTTTTGATTCTCTCCCTCAAAGAGCGTGCCCTTTGGGTACGTTCCTTTGATTTAGAAATGAACCAATCAAAAGATACGACAAGCACTGACAACGAGTCTTCGCGACCTGATAACACCGCGAAAGTTTTCATTGCGGGCGTAGTGACAACCCTTCAAGCCGAAGGCATGGATTCCAATGCCTCGCTTGGAAAACTCCGGTCATCGTTCCTTTCGCCAGATTCAGATTGCGTCCCAGACATAGATTTCTCGCTCGACATCCACCAGCGCCCGCTCAAAGGCAGGTTGCCCCCGGAATATGCAAAGGCAACATGGCTTTTCGAAAACCATGGCGAAGCCGTGTCCGTTAAAAAGTGGACGCTCGAAGGCGAACAAATTCTGGAGGTCGTCTCCAACGATTTCATGGCGCATGCCTCAGGCATCATTGATCCGCGTTTCGTGAAAACCACATGCGGATGCATAGGCCACGCATGGTTTCGTCAATTAGGGCTCGGCCTGATTCCCCTCGCAATCCGCCTAGCACGTCATGGTGGCTTGATTTTCCACGGTTCAGCGCTCCGCCTCAATGGCACGGACGGTGTTCTTTGCATCGGTCAATCGGGACGAGGCAAGAGCACCATCTCGCGTCTGGCGGAAGAAGCCGGCGAAACTCCGTTCTGCGACGAACGCCCCATTGTCCGGCTCCATTCCAATGGCGCATTCCGCCTCCATGGCTCGCCATGGTTCAGTTCCGGGCATTACAGCCGGAATATCTCCGCTCCATTGCGCCGCATCTATTTCCTCGAACATGGCGAACAGGACGAGATTATTCCGCTCCGTCCATCGGAATCACTGCTTCGCATGCGCATGGTCGCAATAATCCCATGGCAGGTTCCAGCCTTTTTCGATCCGATACTGAATACGCTTGAAGCCCTTGTCACCAGCATACCATGCGCAGTATTGCGCTTCCGTCCCACAACCGCCGCGATCGATTGCATCAGACGCGACATCGGAAACCCCAATCATTGATCCGAAAGGATTCAGCCAAATGTCCGTCACCAAGATGTCTTTCGGGAACCGCGCGAACTTCCACACCCACACCTTCCGATGCAAGCACGCGAGCGGTACCGTCGATGACATGTGCGAAGCCGCGCTCGCCGCCGGTCTCGATACCCTCGGCTTTTCCGATCATGGCCCCTTCCCCGATGACCGCCACACCGGCTCCCGCATGAATTTCTCCGATATCGGCGACTACATCCGCGATGTCAATGAGGCCAAGCAAAAGTACGCCGGCCGTCTCCACGTCTTCCTTGGACTCGAAATCGACTACTTTCCCTCCCTCGGCAAAGCCTTCTACGAAGACCTATATTTCGGCAAGTTGCATTGCGACTACCTGATTTCCGGCACGCATTTCATCGAACACGGCGGGCCGGACGTCAACCTCTGGAACGGCGGGCAGGATTTCGGCCCCGCACAGGTCCAACGCTACATCGACGTCGAAAGGGAAGCCCTCGAAACCGGTCTCTTCACGTACATTGCCCACCCCGACATGTTCTCGATCCGATGCGCTTCGATGACTCCCGGAATTGCCGCCGTATGCAACGAATTGCTCGATGCCGCAGCCGCCCTAAAAGTCCCCCTCGAAGTCAACGCATACGGCTTGCGCAAGGATCCCATCACCCTCGCCGATGGCTCCCGGCGCCCACAGTACCCGTGGCGTCCATTCTGGGATCTCGTACGGGAACACGGCGGTGTCCGAGCCGTCGTTGGAGCCGACGCCCACCAGCCGATCGACATCTGGAGCAATGCCGACGCCGCGATCGACTGGGCCGCGCAAAGTGGCATCGAAGTTGAAAATGCCATCCTCGCCGTGGAGCTCGCCGCAAAATGCGCTTCTTAAATGCCATCGCCACAACCGCGCTTCTCACCGCCACAAGCGGATGCGCATTCATCTTTTCAGGCAGTTCGCTGCGTCCGCGCACGCACCGCAATCCGCACCAAGCCACACCGGCAACAGCCGAAAGCGCAGAATCGGACATCGACACCAATATTGTCGATCTTGCCGAATTCTGGGCTCTCCCCACAAATCTCGTCTTCAACACCTCATGTCTTTCCAGCGGTGAAGAGGATGATATCCGCTGGCAGGGCGTGATGTACACCAGCGAGATGTACAACGGGCAGCCCATGCGAGTCTTCGGATGGTACGCCCTGCCGCAAGGGACAGGCCCCTTCCCCGCCGTAATGTCGCTCCATGGCGCCGGAGGCAACGCAGACCTCGACCGGGCCAAGGAATTCGCGCGCGCAGGGTACGCGTGCCTCTCGATCGACTGGAACACCTGGCTCGAAGCGGGTCCGAAGTGGACAGAAGGCGATCCCCTCCCCGCCTGCGAGAAGACAGTCTATTGCGGCATCTGGTACCAAAGCTGGCCAGGCCATTTCTGCACTCCAGGTCCGGATGGCGACTGGAAATGGTGTACCCTCTACCGCGCGACGACAGCGGCGCGCCGCGGAATCTCTTGGCTCTCGGCACGCTCCGAAATCGACGCCGACCGCATAGCGGTCGAAGGCCACTCGTTCGGCGGTTTCCTGACGCAGCTTGTCGCCGGCCTTGACAACCGCGTGAAGGCATCCGTCTCGTCCGCCGCCGCAGCGTCGTGGAAATCACGCGTTGACGCGGGAACCGAAGCCCATATCTCCGAATCCAAGCTAACGAAAGAACAGGCATACGAATTCTTAAAGCGCTACGATCCCGCCAACAACGCCACAAACATCGCTGCGCCCATCCTTCTCCGTCTCGCGACAGCGGATTTCTTCGGCTCATACGAAACACTCGCCGAATACTGGGACTCCATTCCCGCGCCAAAATCGCTTGAGCTGATGCCCGGCAACAACCACCATTTCCAGGATGTCGAAGCGCGCGCCTCATGGTTCGATCATGTATTCAACGGCGCACCCGCCTTCCCCTCGATCGAATCATGGAAGGTCTCCCCCGCCCTCATTGGCGGCAAATGGCATGTGTCTCTCCAGGCGACAGGCGACATCCCGCTCACCCATGCCGAAATCGGATGGACTACCTCCACCAACGAAGTCTGGATGCACCGCGAGTGGTGTTCGGCGCCGCTTGTCAACAAAGGCAACGGCCGCTTCGCCGGCACCTTCGAGCCAGTCCCGACAGGAGCACCTCTCCGCTGTTTCGTTTCGGTGCTCGATGCCGGCGGACGAGGCGCAAGCGTCCTTCCCATCACCCGGAAACTCCGTGCCCCCCGCAAGCCGGCGCCAGACCCCATTACAAACGCAGAGTACGAAATAAAGCAGATTCAAACGGGGACAGACCCCATCAATGCGCTTGAAAAAACCGAGTCGATTGGTCCCGTTGCCCGCACTGCCACAACCCTTCCTTCCGAGAATTTCACTTTCCGCGCCGTCCGCGACCAGGAATCGATATTCGTCAAGATCGATGTCCATGAGTCGTCGCCATGGCGTGCCAGCAATGAACCAGGCGCGATGGACAAAGTCCATATCGCATTCTCGCAAAAGACGGAAGACGGGGAAAAAGGCGAGCCGTTTCTACAGCTCGAGTGGAAACCCGACGACATTGGCAATGCCGTCCCCGCGAATGATGCCACCCCCGCCGCGACGCTCACCCGTTCCCACGATGGCTATACGCTCGTTTCGACGATTCCGCTCGCCGCTTTCGATTGGGCAATTCCCAATAACCTTGAAATCCTCGCCGCGGTTGATTTTGGCTGCTGCCTCGCCCCCGAATGCCTCGGCACGGCCTGGCTGATACTCTCCGCGCACTAATGGTTTCGTCTGAAAACAATGTGCGTTGCGACGGCACCCCCGCCGTCGCC
>JAZQOE010000132.1:0-3888 GCA_045627705.1 Kiritimatiellia bacterium
CGAAATCCTCAGCGATTTCGCGGCGCGCCGTATTTTTTTCGATATCTGAAAAGAGAAATCGTGGCCTGTCCCCCAACTTTGAAGTTCGATGAAAAGGAAGTCGGGAAGAAAATCAAAGAAGGGAAGATGCTGACGCTGTTCGAGTTGCTGAGGTGCGAGGTGAGGAATTTCAGCAACGGCTGGGCGCTGGGAAGCGATGGATTCGCGAAGTCGGCGATGCTGTCGGCGAAAGGGGGACAGACCCCGAAACGGGGTGTTTATGGAATCCGCTGCGGGGAACTGGCGGGAATCGGAACGGCAAAGAGAGTCAGGAATTCGGATGCAGTTATGCTGCCCAAAATGCAATCGTAAGAATTGAAAATCGGGGTGTGTCCCTTCCGTTTCCATGTCCCTTCCGTTTCCACCAACGGGGACACACCCCGAATTGAATATCAAAGGAAATTTACAGAGCGGATCGTACACTGCCACGGTCATTTGACAAGCCTTCTCACAGAAGACTATTTGTGCTAACATATAGGGCATGAAATTCGCGATTGGATACCAGCGCCTGGATGGAGACGACACATTCGCAAGGATAGTCGCGGACTATCGCGATTCCATCGGGGAAGTCTATTTTCCCTGGATAGGGATGCCGTCAGGACGTACGGCACTGGGGCGTGGCGACGAGGCGAATGCGCAATTGGAACTCGAATGCGAGCTTCACGCAATCCGTTCGATGGGCGTGCGGCTCGATCTTCTTTTGAATGCCAACTGCTATGGCGGCGATGCCGCCAGCGCCGATTTCGGACAAATCATCTCCGACCTTCTCGGGCACTTTGGCGATCGCGGGTTGCTTCCAGACATAGTGACGACCGCTTCGCCATTTGTCGCCGACCGCGTAAAGCGGTTCCATCCCGAAATCGAGTGCCGCGCATCGGTCAACATGCGCATCGATTCGACATTCGCGCTCGAATTGCTTGGCGATACGTTCGATTCCTTCTACCTGCGCCGCGACTTGCAGCGCGACCTTGGCACCGTCGCCCGATTCCACGAGTGGAGCGTCGGGCATGGGAAGCAGATGTGCCTGCTCGCAAACAGCGGATGCCTTCGCAACTGCCCGTACCAGACCTTCCACGACAATCTTGTCGCGCACGATGACGAAGTGGCGGAGACTCCGCTGGCGGAAGATTTCCTGCCGCATCTGTGCTGGAAGAATTTCCTTGTCGGGAAGCGCTACGAGGATTTCCTCCGAGGCTCATGGATTCGCCCGGAAGACGTAAGGCGCTACGAGCCGTTTGTCGGGACAATGAAACTTGCGACCCGTGTCCATTCCCACCCGCGCATGGTCGTCGCCGCGTATGCGTCAGGCGCGTTCGATGGCAATCTCCTCGCCCTCACCGAGCCTGATTTGTCTGCGGCATTCGCGCCGCGCACCATAGACAACTCCAGCTTCCCTGCGGATTGGCTGGACAGCATGGCTAATTCGTGCGCGACAAACTGCACGCACTGTGGCAAGTGTACCGAGCTTCTTTCGAAGGTGCTTCGGTAGTTGTTTCCAGCCAGATTATTTCTTCGTTGGCTGGATTGGAAGCGGACGCCATCCCTGCTGTGATTGCGTGAATTCGCGGGAGGCGAAGCACCACACCACGAGCTTCTTGCCTGCAAGATATTCGGGACCGGCTTTCGTGCGCATGAAAAGATTCTGGCGCGCGGGAGTAGCTCCGGATCCCCTTACGCCAAGCACGTCGATTGGCATCTTCAGCGTGAACGCGAGCTGATCGGCGAGGCCGCCGCCAGTGGCGAAAAGATCGCCGCCCACGTGGAAGACCAGGCAGTGGCTGTCGCCAAGAAGCAGCAACGGGCTGTCCTTGCTTTCGACCGCGCCTTCGATCTTGCGCATCGGAAGCGTTTCGGCAACGGTCGTAGCCTCATCGGCCATCTTCGCCAAATCGCCGGTAATCTTCAGTTCGGTGTCGCTGGCGGTGAACAAGCCATCCTTCGCGTTTTCCGCGACCCAAGGCGAATCGCCTATCGCAGCGGCAATCGCGTCCGCCGCGATTTCGCAGGCCTTGGGCGTCCAATGGGAATCGGTGAGACAGTATTCCGCGGCGCCAAGCTTCTGCGAAAGGTCGATCACTTTGATTCCGGCATCGCCGAGGACTTTGAAGAATGCCTGTTGGGCAGGGACGTTGGCGATATCGGCGGGAAGCGTGGCGCGGACGTCGTCGGGCAGTTTATCGGCACAGCGCGCGGCCTTTAGCGGAACCGGCACCATCACGAGGTCGATGCCAAGTTCCTTGAGCTGCGAGTTGAAATCGAGAATCGCGGGAAGCGGATCGGCCCATTCAGGCTTTTTCGCCATCGAGACCTTTGCGGCATTGTCGCCCCAAAATTCGCCAGCTGAAAGCTGACGCAGCTCCGCCGAAAGGAAAAAGTACCCATCCTTGCCAGCGCAGACCGGCTTGGCATCGACAGGAGTTGGCTCTGCGAGGCATACGGAAATCGACGAAAGGGCGACGAGGGTGAAACATGCGGCGATCGATTTCATGGCGTTATCTCCCAAAACAAAAAAATCGGCGCAGAACGCCGATTTCAGAAGAATGGCTCCGGTGGCTGGATTCGAACCAGCGACCAAAGGATTAACAGTCCTCTGCGCTACCGCTGCGCCACACCGGAGTGATGTGATGAAAACGGGGGAGAGATTATCATTTGCGCGGCGGCATGTCAATCGTTCAAATTGAATTTCCAAAAAAAAGAAAAACGTCTCTTGTGCGCTCACTTCGATACGAGTAAAATTCTCCGCGTTTTTCCCTGGCGAGCGTTTTGCCAGGAAAGGCATGAACTACCGAAAAGTGTCCGGCTTCCATCAGGCGTTTTTCCCGGATGGTGGCCGGCCAAGGAAAGCAAGCCAATGAACCAATACGTCCAGAGCGTGATTGACTACGTCAAGGAAAAGCACGCAAACGAGCCCGAATTCGTCCAGACCGTCGAGGAAGTCCTCAGTTCCCTCTCGCCTGTCGTGGACAAGCACCCCGAATACGAGCAGGCCGACCTTCTCACCCGCATGGTCGAGCCCGAGCGTATGTTCACGTTCCGCGTGGTTTGGACCGACGATGCCGGCAAGACCCACACGAATATCGGCTATCGCTGCCAGTTCAATGGCGCAATCGGCCCCTACAAGGGAGGCCTTCGCTTCCAGAAGAACGTCTATCCGGGCATCATCAAGTTCCTCGGCTTCGAACAGACCTTCAAGAACTCCCTCACCGGCCTGCCCATGGGCGGCGGCAAGGGTGGTTCCGACTTCGATCCCGCCGGCAAGAGCGCCGCTGAAGTCATGCGCTTCTGCCAGAGCTTCATGACCGCCCTCTACCGCTACATCGGACCGGATATCGACGTTCCCGCCGGCGACATGGGCGTTGGCGGCCGCGAGATCGGCTACCTCTTCGGACAGTACCGCCGCCTGAAGGGCGTGTGGGAGAACGGCGTCCTCACCGGCAAGGGCTTCTCCTACGGTGGTTCGCTGATCCGTCCCGAGGCCACAGGCTACGGCGCAGTTTACTACCTCCAGGAGGTTCTCAAGCACGAGAAGGACACGATCGAGGGCAAGCGCATCGCGATCTCCGGCTACGGCAACGATGGCTGGGGCATCATGAAGAAGGCGATGCAGCTCGGCGCGAAGGTCACGTACTTCGCCGGTCCGGGTGGCTACATCCACGATCCTGACGGCGTGAGCACCGAGGAGAAGCTCAACTATATCCTCGAAATGCGCGCGGCGGACCCGATGCACTGCGAGCCGTACGCGAAGAAGTTCGGCTGCGAGTTCGTCAAGGGCCAGAAGTGCTGGGGCGTCAAGGATGTGGACATCTACATGCCCGCTGCGACGCAGAACGACGTCAAGATGGAGTCGGC
>JAZQOE010000133.1:0-11980 GCA_045627705.1 Kiritimatiellia bacterium
AAAACATCGAAGTGCGTACCCGGTTGCAGCGGGGAAACCTCAAGAGTACAATCGCGGTATTGGTTCCAAACGATCGCACGCTTGCAATGTCTGGACAAGGGAATGCCCAATGAATAAACCGTCAAGTCTATTCCTCGCCGCGCTCGCGCTTGTTGTCGCGATTGTCTCCACCGCCGAGGCGAAAGTCACATTCGGTACGCCGTTCAAGGACAAGATGGTCCTCCAGCGTCAGATGGAAGTGCCTGTGTGGGGCTGGGCGGATCCCGGCGAAAAGGTCGAGGTGAAGTTTGGCGATGCCGCGGTGGACACTGTCGCCGACGCGGATGGACACTGGTCCGTAAAGCTGCCCGCGATGGAGGCGTCCGCCGAGGGACGCACGCTCAACGCGAATGACGCGAAGGTGGAGGATGTGCTCGTTGGCGAAGTATGGTTCTGCGCCGGCCAGTCGAACGCCGAGTTTCCGTTAAAGGGCTGAGACACATTGCCCCGCTTCTCCGATCGCGAAGGCCGCATGACGGCGATGATCACGCACGAGCCGCTCATCCGCTACGCCTATTCCTGCGACTTCCAGTGGTCAATCGAGCCGCGCGAGGAATACACCGGCGATTTCACGACATGGAAGGAATTCATGCCGGAGAATCTTGGCACGCTTCCATCGTTTTCCGCAATGGGCGTTTACTTCGCCCTCCAGCTTCATGCGACTCTCGATGTCCCGATCGGCATGATCGGCACCTATTGGGGCGGCACGTGCATCGAGGCGTGGACGCCCAGGGAAGGCTTCGAGGGCATCGATTCGCTCAAGGCCGTTGCCAGCTATCCTGTCACGCTCGACTGGGACAACTCGCTCGCAATGGGCGCCATCAATGGCCCGCAGCAGCAGCCGGGCGTACTCTTCAACGAGATGGTCAATCCGTGGACGCCCTTCGCCGTGCGCGGCATGATCTGGTACCAGGGCTGCAACAATTCGAAGGACGGCATAATCTACTGCGACAAGATGCACGCGCTCTACAACGGCTGGTCGCGCAAATTCCAGAATCCTGACCTCAAACTGTATTTTGTCCAACTCGCGCCCTGGGCCGAGTCGTTCTTCGACATCCAGCTCGCGCAGGAGAAGTTCGCCGACGAGCAGCCCAACGCCGGACTCGTCCCGACATGCGACATCGGCAACACTTGGGACATCCATCCATACGAGAAGGGAACGGTTGGCCG
The DNA here is from genome assembly GCA_045627705.1 of Kiritimatiellia bacterium. Classification (GTDB taxonomy): domain Bacteria; phylum Verrucomicrobiota; class Kiritimatiellia; order RFP12; family JBMNHG01; genus JBMNHG01. Next base: position 1,210 of record JAZQOE010000133.1, read on the forward strand.
CCGTCTCGCCACGATCGCCCTCGCGCACACCTACGGATTCGGCGATATCGTCGGCGACTATCCGCGCGTGGTAGAGGCGCACGTGACAGGAGACACCGTTTTCCTGACCTGCTCGAACGCGGATACATGGTATGTCTATAACAAGTTCTGGGAAGTCGATGTCCCCTTCGAGGTGCGCGATGAGAATGGCAACTGGCACAAGGCACGTCTCGTAAACTCGAACGAAGGCCGCGAGGTGGGTTCCCCCGGATTCACGACGGGCGTCGTAAAGGGCGCGGATCTGCAAATCGCGTCGCATGAAGTCAAGGCGCCTACGGGCGTCCGCTACATTCACGAGAATCCGTGGACGGGCAATCTATACGCGGGCAGCGGCTGGCCTTTGGCGCCATTCGAAATCGAAATCCCCGATGGCGGCATCGATCAATCCAATCCGCCGCGTCCGATCCTTTCCATTGGGCAGAAGGCTGTTCCCGTCCAGGCCATTTTCGCGCCGATGTTCGGCACCCCGTTCACCGACCATGCCGTGTTGCAGCGCGATTGCGAGCTTCCCGTGTGGGGCAGCGCTACGGCTGGCGCGAAGGTTTCGGTCGCCTTCGACGACATCGTAAAGGAAACCGTCGCCGACGAACACGGCAAGTGGCGCGTCGATTTCCCGCCGCAGAAGAAGCCTGGCTTTGGTCACACGCTCACGCTTGCAACCGAAGGGCATGAGCCTGTTGTGCTTTCGGATATCGCTATCGGCGACGTGTGGATTTGCTCCGGGCAGTCGAACATGGCGATGAACTATTTCGGCGGACTCACACGCGGCCATGAGGACATGGAAAATGCGGACTTCGACGATATCCGCCTCTTCAACATGATGGAGGCGTTTTCGATTCGTCCGCTCGCGCGCTATCCGCGTCTCGCCGAATGGCACAAGTGCGATTTCGAGGCGGCAAAGGGCTTCACCGCTTGCGGTTTCTTCTTTGCGCAGTCGCTCCGCGAAGCGCTTCCGGGCGTTCCGCTCGGCATCGTGAACTCCAGCTGGGCGGGCTCGGCGATCAGCGTCTGGATGTCGGAAGAGGCGTATACCGGAGCAGACGACTATTGCGCCGCGGCGATGGAGAGCGTGAAAAAACAGCGCGCCGCTTTTGAAGCTGCCGGCGGCAAGGCTGGATATGAGGCGCGCGTAAAGAAGTGGGAGGAAGACTGCAACAACGCGGGCGCGATTCCAGCCGAGCGCGAGAATTTCGACGACTCGGAGTGGAAGGTCGTCAACATCCCCAGTTTCCTCGAATCGCACTATGACATGGAGTTCGATGGATGCGTCTGGTATCGCCGCACTGTCGAGCTTACAGCGGAACAGGCTGCGGCGCACGCGACAATCAAGCTCGGCGCTGTCGATGATTTCGATTGGACGTACGTGAACGGCCGTCTGCTCGGCCATCAGATCATGTACAACGCCCAACGCGATTACGCGATTCCCGCGGGTGTCCTGCGCGAGGGAAGGAACACAATCGCCGTGAAGGTCCAGGACAATGGCGGTTATGGCGGATTCACCAGTCCCGCGGAAAACCTGCTTATCGATTTCGATGGCGCAGACGACATTTCGCTAGCGGGCAAGTGGCGCACTGTCGGCTTCAAGTTCGATGCGCGCCCCGTCGATACGAGCGTAATCCAGTACTGGACACCGGCGGCCTGCTTCAACGCGATGATCCATCCGCTATTCCCCATGGCCGCGAAGGGCGTGCTTTGGTATCAGGGATGCTCGGACGTTGGCGAAGCCCAGCGCTATCGCGACCAGGCCGAAGCGCTCGTGCGCGAGTGGCGCGAGGGTTTCACCTCGCCCGATGGGCTGCCGTTCTTCATCGTCCAGCTCGCGGCGTTCCAGCAGACGCATCAGGATCCTGTCGATTCGGCCTGGGCCGACATGCGTTGGATGCAAATGCAGCTTGGCGAATCGCTGGGGAAGAGCGGAACCGCGGTTATCATCGATGTAGGCGACCACGACGACATCCACCCCAAGGACAAGAAGACACCGGGCGAACGCCTTGCGCGTCTGGCGCGCGTCCGCGCATACGGCGAAAAGGGCATTGTCGATGCGGGTCCGATCCCCGTTTCCGCGAAGATCGCAAATGGCAAAGTAGCCGTTGGATTCAAGGGCAAGCCCGCGCTTGCGCTTTCCGAGGGCGATGCGTTGACGGGCTTCCAACTTGCCGGCGAAGACGGCAGGTTTGCCTGGGCGACAGGCTCGATCGATGGCGCGAGGGTGTTGCTCGACATCCCCGAAGGCATGATACCGGCGACAGTGCGCTATGCTTGGGACGACTACCCAGCCTGCAATCTTGTCGGCGAGGATAAACTGCCTTGTGGCCCGTTCGAACTGGCAATCAAACAGTAATCCGGATTGGTTGCGAGAAGCGAAATGACAGACAAGTCACAGAGGATTGGAGCGTATATCGGTTAATGCTTCAGCCGCCACTTTTCACATTGCGTGCGATGTTTTTGGATGATATCATTCAACCATCCTTAACTCCGCGTCGAAACGCGCGGTGCTAGACATTGGAGAATAACGATCATGTTCTGCAAAAAGACGTCTTTCCGCACCCTGGCGATCACCGCCATAGCCGCGACAGCCCTGGCCTTCACGGCCCGTGCCGAGGATGAAGATTACGCCCGCTGGTATTTCAGCCCATCGGTCAGTGCCATCCTCTTTGAAGGTGACGAGCCCCTCGAGAGCGGTTTCAACTTCGATCTGCGCCTTGGCTATGACTACTCCGAGTGGTGGTCTTTCGAACTCGGCTGGATGTTCGCCCCGTCGCTGGACGAAAACTTCTACTACGAGTGGAAGGATGGCAAGCAGCACTCCTATTCCCGTGGTGACGACAAGAACTTCGACAGCACGTGGCTTACGTCCTTCTATGCCGACGCGCTCTTCCACTTCACCCGCTGGGAGCTTCTCGACCCGTTCCTCTCCGGAGGCATCGGATTCCAGTATTATGGCGAGGACGTGATGGACTCGCAGGCCGAACTCGTCTTCCGTGGCGGCGCAGGCTTCATGTACCACCTCGACGACGAATGGGCCATCCGCGCCGACTGGCGCTTGCTCCTCACCATGGAAAACACCGAGTTCAACTCGGCTGCGGGCGTCGGTCTCGTTTGGACGTGGGGTGCATCGGTCGAGCCAGACATCGTCGTGAGCGGCGGCCCGATCGATTCCGATGGCGATGGGCTTTCCGATCGCCGCGAGGAGGAGCTTGGCACCGATCCCTTCAACCCCGATACCGATGGCGACGGCCTCTCCGATGGCGAGGAAGTCCTCAAGTTCGGTACAGACCCACTCAACCCCGATACCGACTACGATGGCCTCAAGGATGGCGAAGAGGTTCGCACGTACAAGACCGATCCACTCGATCCCGATACCGACAAGGGCGGCGTGAAGGATGGCCATGAAGTCCTCCACGACGGCACCGATCCCCTCAATGGCGCCGATGACCTGATCATGTTCGAGCTCAACATCCAGTTCGACTACGACAAGGATGTCATCAAGCCCCAGTACTTCGACGATCTCGCGGTCATCACGATGGTCCTTCAGCGCTATCCTGAATCCACCGCCGTGATCGAAGGCCACTGCGACCAGCTTACGACCTCCAAGGCGAACTACAACCGCAAGCTTTCCGAGCGCCGCGCCACCGCGGTCATGAACTACCTCATTGGCAAGGGCATCGCCGCCGACCGCCTCAGCGCCGTTGGCTATGGCTTCACCCGCCCGAAGGTCGCGCCCGACCTGGTCCACGGCACTCCCGCGAACCGCCGCGTCGAGGTTTACATCAAGAACGCTGGCGGACAAAGCGGCAAGGCCGAGGTGATCCGCATGATGCGCCAGCAGTAACAGCTCAGCTTCAACGTGGGCCGCCCGGTAAAAGGGCGGCCCTTTTGCTTTGGTCGATGAAGATACTCCAGCGCTACGTTTTCGCCAGCTTCCTCAGCTCGTTTTTCCTGGCCTTCCTGGTCTTGACTTTCGTGCTGTCGGTTGGACTGCTCGTAAAGGCGACGCAGTTGGTCGTTGACGACATGCCCATTGCCGTCGTGGCGCGCTTCCTCGCTGTCGGTATCCCCGAATCATTCGCCTTCACGATTCCCCTTGCGTCCCTGGTAAGCTCGCTGCTCGTCTTCGGCCGTCTTTCCAGCGATGGGGAAATCGGCGCGATGAAAGCATGCGGCGTGAATCTCTGGAGCATCATGTTCCCGCTCGTCGTCTTCGGTATCGCAATGTCCGCCTTCGGCGTTTACATCAACAATTGCGTTACGCCCGCAAGCCACTTGATGCGCCGCAGCCTTCAATCCGATGTGAAAAGCAACGGCCTCCTTCTCCTTGAACCTGGCACCGAGCAAAACCTGCTTGGCAAGACGATTTGGTTCGAGTCCAAGGACAAAGACGGCACGCTCCTGAACGTCCACATCCGCGAGGCGTTCACGAAGGTCGTGACAAACGAGTCCACCTTGGTTGTGTCCACGAATTCCATTCCGCGCACCATTCAGGCTGAACGCGCCATGGCCGTCCAAAGTGGCGATGATCTTCGCCTAGACCTTTACAATGTCCGTGTCGATCCATTCAGCGAAAACTTCCCCGGCGCCGCCACGGCGGATCGCCTCACGCACATCATCCAGAACGCGATGAAGACACGCTCCTATAAGGCCAAGGTCGAGGACTACTCTCTTCCCAGGCTATGGGATGAGGTTTCAGACAATATCCCAGGCAAAATCGAAGATATGGTGGACAGCGCCATGGTCACCCGTGAAAAGTTGACGGAACAGTTGGACGATCTGGCCAATACAGATGGATATGATGTCAGCAACCTCCGTTCAGCCGTCTATGACAAGCACACGCATGTGCTGTACGAGGCATCAGGGAAAATTGGCGCAGACATCAAGGTTCTCAAGGAATTTCAGGACAACCAGCCGATCGTGGGAAGCGATATCGTGGAGAATGGTGTTCTTTCCACAAATGCAATGGCAATCACAGCACCTGCGGACATGGCCGTAGATGCCAATTCCATTCCTGATGCATTGTCTGCGAAATACGCCAGGCTTGAAAAACTAACCGAAGTGCGTAACAGGTTCGAACATCTCGCCAAGGTTTCCGACAATCTCACCCGCTATCGCAAGGAACTCCGCAAGCACACATTCGAACTCCACCGCCGCTTCGCGATGGCTTCCGCCGCGATATGCTTCCTCATGCTCGGCATGCCTCTCGGCATCCGCGCCCGCCGACGCGAATCGACAATCGGCATCGCAATCAGCCTTGGCATCGCGCTGCTTTACTACCTGTTCGTCGTCGCGGGCGAAGAGTTCACGAAGAGCATCGGCGGCCCAGTCCACTTGATCGTCTGGATTCCCGCCATAGTCTGTCTCGTTGTCTCCGCCTGGCTGACAGCGCGAAACAGCTAACGCTCCACCATTTCTCTACCAGAAAGGCAAGACAATGACCGCAAAGATTGTTTCCTGGTCCATCGGCAAACGCTCGAAGACAGTCGAGGATTTCCTTCGCCGTCCCGCTTTTGATCCAAAGGCCGAGACAGCGGCCGCCGCAGTGCTTTCCGAAATCCGCGAACATGGCGAACCCGCGCTGCTGAAGGCTGTCGCAAAGTTTGACCGCGCTCCGCTTTCCGCCGCGGAACTGCGGGTTTCAGATGCCGAGATCGCGGCCGCGGAAAAGTCCGTGCCCGCCGCCCTGAAGCGCGCGGTACGCGAGTCGCACCGCCGCATCGTCCGCTTCTCGAAGGCGGGCATGGCGAAGTCGTGGACAATCCCCACTCCTCGCGGCGGCATCGTCGGCGAGCAGTTCACGGCGCTTGACCGCGTCGGCGCGTACATCCCCGGCGGCGTCACGCCTCTTGCTTCGACAGCCCTCATGACCGTCACCCTCGCGCAGGTCGCGGGCGTGAAGGAGATTGTCGCCTGTACCCCGTGCGACGCCGACAAATCGGTGAACCCCGTTCTCCTCTACGCGCTGAAGGTCGCCGGCGCAACCGAGGTCTATCGCGTCGGCGGCATCCAGGCGATAGGGATGATGGCATACGGGGCCGGCAAGATACGTCCAGTCCGCAAGATCGTCGGACCGGGCGGCGCGTATGTGACCGCCGCAAAGCGCCAGGTGTACGGCAGCGTAGCCCTCGACCTTGTCGCCGGTCCAAGCGAAATCGCCGTTCTCGCCGATTCAACCGCGCGCCCCGAATGGGTCGCGGCGGATCTTCTTTCGCAGATCGAGCATGGCACCGGCAATGAAAAGGCACTTCTCGCCACTGATTCCATGGAACTTGCGAAAGCCGTGCGCGACGAAGTTGAGGCGCAGTCGAAGACTCTCACGCGTTCCGCCCGCGTCCGCCAGACAATCGCCGAGGGCGGCGTGCTTCTCGTGGTCGTGCCGGACATCTCGCAGGCTGTCGATCTCGTCAACGATTTCGCCCCCGAACACCTTGAGCTTTCCGTCGCGCGTCCGCGCGCACTTGCTTCGAAGGTCACCGCCGCAGGCGCGATTTTCATGGGCCATTGGACGCCCGAATCCGCCGGAGACTTCGTTGCCGGTCCCAGCCACGTGCTGCCCACGGGCGGTGCCGCGCACATGTTCTCCGGCCTGACTGTCGGCGACTTCATGCGCCGCTCCAGCCTTGTTGAGTTTACGCAGGCCGACCTTGTTGAAACGCTTCCCGTAATCGAGGCCTTCGGCGCCGTCGAACGCCTTGACGGCCATGCCCGCGCCGCTACCATCCGTTGCAGGAAGTAGCCCCCAGTCTCCTACCTCTTACCTATTACCTCTTACCTTTTACCTCTTACATCTCCCCGACCATGATCGCCCGCAATGTACAACAGCTTACGGCCTACACCCCCGGCGAACAGCCGAAAGTGCCTGGCCTTATCAAGCTCAACACAAACGAGAACCCGTACCCGCCGTCCCCGCGCGTCGCCGAGGCAATCGCCTCTTTCGATGCTTCTCGCATGCGTCTCTATCCCGACCCGATGGCGACAGGCGTCCGCGAACGCATCGCGCGCCTGAACGGCTGCGGCATCGACCAGGTCTTCGCCGGCAATGGTTCCGACGAAGTCCTCGCGCTTGCCACTCGCGCCTTTGCCGAGGAGAATACCGGCGTCGGGTATTTCGATCCTTCCTACTCGCTCTATCCAGTACTCGCGAATATCCGCGCCGCGTCGAAGCGTCCCGTGGAACTCGGCGAAAACTTCACATGGGTTACCCCCCCGATAGACAACTCGCAGCTCTTCTTCCTCACGCGCCCCAATGCTCCGACTGGCGCCGCATATCCGAAGGCCGATGTCGCGGCATTCTGCAAGGCATACGACGGAGTCGTGCTGATCGACGAGGCGTACGCCGATTTTTCCGCGGACAATTGCATGGATCTCGCCCTGGCGCCCGACAACCGCAATGTGATCGTGATGCGCACTCTCTCGAAGTCCTTCTCCCTCGCGGGCATCCGCTGCGGCTATGCGATCGGCCCCGCGGAACTCATCGCCGCGCTGTACAAGATCAAGGACTCGTACAATCTCGACATGCTCACGCAGGCTGTCGCCTGCGCCGCGCTTGACGATGTCGGCTACATGCGCGCCAACGCCGCGAAGATCATCGCCACGCGCGAGCGCCTCGCGGCCACGCTCCGCGAATGCGGCTGGAAGGTCTGCCCTTCGCAGGCTAATTTCCTGTTCGCGTCGCCGCCCGATGGCGACGCCGCAAAATGGTTCGCACGCCTTCGCGAAAACAAGATCCTGGTGCGCTATTTCCCCGGTCCGCGCACTGGTGCTTTCATCCGCATCACAATCGGTACAGACGAGCAGATTGATGCGCTTCTCGGTGTTGTCCGCGCCTAGCGAAGTTGACGCAGCCCACCCCTTACCTCCTGCCCCTTCCCTTCCACCTCTTACCTCTTCGGGCTTGTCCAACATGGATTTTTTCAGGAAACGCAATGCGCGCAAGGAGCTTGACGCGCTGATCACATCGGCGAAAAGCCTTCGCAACATGCGTTGCGATATTCTCGGCGAAACGGATTTGAAGGAGTTGGATGCCGCGATTGATACCGCCATATCTACCCGCGGCGCTTCGGCCGAGGCGATGTCCGAGTCTTCGAAACGCCTCGATTCCCTAATCGAGTTACATGGCTGGCACCGCAATGCGATCCTCGAGAACTTCGAGGTGCTTGCCGTCGCGATCGCGGTCGCCATGGCCTTCCGCTGCTACTTCTTCCAGCCCTTCAAGATCCCGACAGGTTCGATGCAGCCCACGCTCTACGGCATTTCCTCCGTTGATTCGGATGCCGGGTTCTGGGACCGCAAACCCTTCAAGTATGCGGCGTGGCTTGTAACGGGATCATGGTATCGCGAGATTGTCGCCGAACGGTCCGGCAATGTCGTTTTGTTGCTCAATGACAACAGCAAGCCAGGCTACGCCGCGCTTTCCGTTGCCGGCAGGATCGGATATGTCCCAACGGATGTCCTCCGCGATCTCCGCGACTTGAGCCGTCTCAATCTCCGCCCGATTCCGCAGGGTGGCGAGACTTTCGCGAAGGGCTATGGCCCGATTCTCGGCACCGTTCGCGCCGGCGACACAGTGTGGTCTGGCCGCGTCGTCTCCGGCGACCATGTCTTCGTGAACCGCATGACATGGAACTTCCGCCGTCCCCGCCGAGGCGATGTCATGGTCTTTTCGACCACTGACATCAATGGCCTTCCGCAAGGCACCCACTACATCAAGCGCATGACGGGTCTTCCTGGCGAAACGATTTCGATCGATCCACCGAGGCTGGTGGTCGATGGCGTCGAAGCGACAGAGCCTGAAACCATCGCGCGCATCTGCCGCATGGAACACTTTGCACCGTGGGCGCCCGACTATGACTATGCCGGGTACCAACCGATTGGCAACCAACCCGCTGACACCGACCGCGCGCTTCGTTCGTCTGAAAGCCGGTTCAAGCTGGCCGACGACGAATACTTCGCGATGGGCGACAATACAACCAACAGCCGCGACAGCCGTTACTGGGGCGCGGTCCCGCGCGAGAATCTGCTCGGTCCCGGATGCATCGTTTACTGGCCCTTCACCTCGCCGCGTTGGGGTCTGATCAGGTAGCCGCGTGTTTCGCCCGGGCATCTCCATTTTGCCCGCGCAAAAGGGATGAAGTGAAATGAACAATACCATCCTTGAATATTCAGTCCCGATGCGCGATGGCGCACGCCTTTACACGACCGTCCAGATTCCCGAGGGGCATAGCGAAACAGACAGGCTACCGATTGTCCTGAAGCGCAACCCGTACGTTTCGAAGGATGTCAATTTCGACTGGTTCCGCTCTGCCGACACCCATGGATACGCGATTGTCGAGCAGCATTGCCGCGGGTGCGGACGCAGCGAAGGCGATTGCATTCCATACGAAAACGAGCGCGCCGATGGACTCGATACCCTGGCGTGGATTCGTACGCTTCCATTCTACAACGGCGAGATATACCTCTTCGGAGTGAGCTATCTTTCGTCGGTCCATATCGCATACCTCGATACTCATCCGTCCGACGTGAAGGCCGCGGTGCTGTGCGTGCAGGACGTCGAGCGCTACAACTGCGTCTTCAGAAACGGCGTGAGCAAGATCGGTCTCCACGGTGGTTGGTCCGTGGGGATGTACAAGAAGAACTCCATTCCCGACTCCGCGAAAAACTTTGTCCAGGATTCCTTCCGCACTCTTCCGCTTTCGGGAATATCGCGCACGATCTTCGGCGAATTCGCACCCGCATTCGAGGAAGTGTGGCGCCACCCGGACCGCGCCGATCCATTTTGGGACACCCCGGCAGGCGGTTCGGAATATCGCAATGCAGTCAGTGATTCGAAGATTCCGATTCTGCTGGTGACGAGCTTCTACGACATCTACACGCAGGGCATTTTCGAAATGTGGGACTCGATTCCGCTTCCGCAGCGGGCGCAATGCGCGATGGTGGTGACACCGTTTGACCACAATTTCAATCCCGCCCCAACGGATTCCGCAATCCCTGGCTGCGAGTTCCCCGGAGGACGGCTTTCAGAAGTTGCGCCGGCATTCGATTTCGACTGGTTCGACCATGCGCGAAACGGCAAGCCCCTGCAATTCGCGCACGAGGGCGAGACCACCTTCTACTCGCTCTTCGAAAACAAGTGGCACTCGTCCCCGCGCCTTGAAACTGGTTCTCTCCCGCTTCGCATGTATCTGAACAATGGCCGTGCGCTTGATGAAGCGGCGGCATCGCCCAAGGTGCTCGACTACATCTACAATCCCTTTGCGCCGGCGAATTTCAACGGAGGCGTCTGCAACAACTTTGGCGGCATGATGGTCCAGGATCCCCCGAATTCGCGCTACGACATTGTTTCATTCGTTTCAAAGCCGTTTGACGCCCCAGTTGTTTTCGATGGCGGAATCGAATGCGAGCTGCATGTACGCAGTTCAGCGCCCGATACCTGCTTCTACATCCGCGTCGATCTTGTGCGCGATGATGTCGCTATTTCGTTGCGCGACGATATCGACACTCTTCGCCGCACGATTCCAGGCTATCGGCCGGGCGATGATGCCGTGCTTCGCTTCTCGATGGCGCCGCATTCGTTCGCGGTTCGGGCAGGCGACAAGCTGCGCGTGGACATATCGTCGTCGTGCATGCCGCACTTTATCCCGCATACGAACAGGGCGGGCCTTTACTGCGACCAGACTGGCGCCGACATCGCGACAAACTCAATCGTCACCGGACTCTCGTGGATCGAGCTGCATGCGCGGCC
>JAZQOE010000134.1:0-6416 GCA_045627705.1 Kiritimatiellia bacterium
CGCCAATCGAAATCTTGCAGGCATGGCGGAAGGTCAGGTTGCGCCCGAAGACGACGCCGCGGCCGCAATGCCTGAACATGCAGGGATAGAGCTTCGAACGCAGGAAGAAGCCAAGTGCGCCTGGCGTCGAGCCGCAGAAAAGCTGGATCAACTCATCGCGCATCATGCGCGCCAGCGACACGTTGCCATGCACCATGGCGCGGTAGCGCTTGAGCGCTCCGCCCTTTTTCGTGCCCATTGCTTCCCTGATCTTGCAATCCTGCGGCATTTGTAGTCGTCCTTCGCGTGTCATGATCGATACGGAAAGGATACCTTTACTTGGCAAAAGGCGCAACGGTTATGGGGATGAAAGACGATGCAATGACAAATTGTGGCAAGAAGTCGTTGCGTACCATTCTGATTCTTCGGTCCCGATGCGCGACAATGTGGTATAGATTCTGCTTTTGGCAAACCGATGAAATTCCTTTGGTCATTGCTTGGTCTTCACGACTCTTCGACTGTAGCCGGCATTCGCGAGGCGACACTTTCCGCCGCGCGCGCGCTTCCTTCGTGGGCGCTGTGGGGCGTTGTCGTTCTCGGCGTTGCCGCGGCCGCGCTGAATCTTCTTCCCGACACAGTGCTGCCTCGCCGCACGCGCCTTGGGCTCATTCTGCTCCGCCTTTTCGGGGCAGGAGTAATACTGCTCATGCTGTCGCAGATTGAACTGCGCGCCACTGTCGATCGCGACATTCCGCCTTCCGTGGCTGTGCTTCACGACATCTCCGCCAGCATGGACATCAGCGATGTCCAGGGCGGGAAAACGCGCCTTGCCGCCGCGTCAAACGCTTCCGGGGAACTCGAAAAGGCCGCTGCCGGCAAGATCCGTCTCGCCCACTACGACTACTCGTGGCGCCTCGATGCATCGGATGGCACGTCCGCGGAAACAGCCGATGGCGACACCCGCATAGCCGACGCCCTGGCCGAAGTCCTGAAGCGCGAGGACCGCATCGAGGCTGTCGTGCTCCTCACGGACGGCAACGACACCGGCGGCAACCGCGGTTCACAGGTCCTGCCGCTTCTCCGCTCCCGCGACATTCCAGTGTATCCGGTCGTATTCGGGCGTGACGACACCCCAGCCCTCGGCTCCGTGCGCATGGCGACTTCCGCGCCGTATGTCCGCCTTGGCGACACCTGCACGATTTCCGCGCAAGTCGCCGCGGAGGGCGTTGAAGAACAGCCCGTGCGCGTTTCCCTCTACGAGGACGGATCCGATGCTCCCCTCGCCTCCCGCGAACAGGTCCGCGTAGGCGGTGCCGAACCTGTGACGGTCACATTCGCGATCACCCCGACTTCCGCCGGCATAAAGGACTACTCCATTGCGATGGAAGGCCTCGAAGGCGCGGCAAGCGGACGCCGTCTCGTGGCGCGCCACAGGATCGAAGTCGTCGATGACAAGATCCGCGTTCTCTACCTCGACATCCCACGCGACGAACGCAAGATTCTCGGCATCTGGATGGCGCGCGACCCAGTCGTCGATTTCGCATCGCTCACCCGCATGCCCAAGGGCGGCTGGTTCGCCCAAGGCTCGATGCTCCACAAGGACATCCAGGACGGTCTTCCCGGCTCCGAAGCAGACCTCTACCAGTATGACGTGATAATACTCGGCGATATCCCGCGTCCCGATTTCCGCGCTGGCGGCGACGTAAACGAAACCAAGCTGCGCTGGCTCGCCGAATTCGTCGCGCGCAGGGGCGGCGGACTCGTCACCCTCGGCGGGCGCTCCGTTTACGGCGCAGGCGGCTACGGCGATTCTGCCCTCGCGGCAATCCTTCCGTTCGAACTCGAGGCATCCGGCGACAGCCAGGTTCCGGGAAAGTTCAAGATCGAACCGACGCCAATCGGACTCGCCCACCCCGTCATGCGGCTTGAAGACGGAATGGACGTAAACCGCGACGCATGGTACGACCTTCCATCGCTCGACGGCTGCAATCTCGTCGGCCGTGCCAAGCCCGGCGCATCGACCCTCGCGACCCGCGTTTCGGAAGGCGGCGCGATGCCAGTGATCGCTATCCAGGAAGTAGGCAAAGGCCGTGTCCTCGGCATGGCGATCGACACCACATGGCGCTGGGAGATGACCCGCGATGCCGAGGCGCCCGACCACTACCGTCGTTTCTGGGGCAATGTGGTGCGTCACCTCGCCCCCGATCCACGCATGCAGCCTGGCCGCCCGCGCATCGCGCGCGACCGCGACAACCCCGCCGTCGGCGAGACGCTCCACCTCTCCACGCACCTCGTAGATTCGCTCTACCAACCCGTGCGCGGCGCCGCAATCGTAGTGCATGTCGTCGCGCCTTCCGGAAGCGCATACGACATCTACCCTGCGGACGGGAGGACCACGCCCGGCCTGTATGAATACGATGTAACCCTCGACGAGCCGGGAGACTGGACGATCACCGCCACATACAAGGACCACGTCGATACGCAGACAATCCGCGCCGGCATCAGCGACGCTGAACTACAGTCTCCTCGCGCCAATCCCGAAGCGATGAAGGAACTCGCCGATGCGACTGGCGGCGCGGTCATCGACCCATCGCAAATGGCGAAGCTCGCCGAACGCCTCGGCGCCGCGCCACGCCGCGTTTCACAGGCCTGCACCATCCCGCTGTGGAACCTTCCCGCGACTCTGGCATTCCTATTCCTGGCCATCTGCCTCGACTGCCTGATCCGCAAGCGTCGCGGCATGGTTTGATTTGCTCTTCCCAATCAGGATGGTTTTCCCATCATTGCTGATTCGGCACCCGTTGTGCTATCTTCACCTGCATGAGAAAACTTACCTGGTTCCTTTTTTTCGCTCTTGCCGTCAAAGTCGCATTGGCTTATTCGTGGATCGGCGATGCCGGCCACTTTCTGAAGCACACGCCGCCAATACACCTCCTGTCGCCCGATGCCAACGGTTTCACAGTGACCGTGCATCGCCATGTCTGGGCCGCCGACTGGGCGAACAATGGCGACTACGCAATCCGCCTCGAAGCGCCAGATTGTTCGATTGTCGCAGAGGCATCCATCCCATCCGGTCAGGCCGAAGCGAAGATCGCACTAGAAAAGTCCGTTCCTGGTGTGTACCGTCTTCTCATCGATGGTGCAGGCTACGACCTGACATGGGTCGAAAGCTCTCTCGACCGCATGGTGATCGAACGCGGCGACTGGGAAGCACGCGACAAGGAAGACGCGAAATCCTGGCCATACCGCACCTTCAACCTCCACGCGATGGTCCCTCGCCGCTGGTACTTTTTCGTCCCCGAAGATCTGAAGCGCTTCGAAGTAAAGCACACCGTCTTCCAATTCGAGAGCCACCGCGAAGACCACGGACTCTTTGTCGCCAGCCCGCGCGGACAGCGCATGGCCGCGCTTTTCGGCGGCAAGCCGCTCGCCATGGGCAATGGCGAACCGGAAGTCGAGTTTGCCGTTTCGCAGACAATCGAAGTCGATCCCGGAACAGCCAATCGCTTCTGGTCCTTCTGGGCTTGCGGCGGAGACTCCCACAACTACTCCGACCTACAGGTGATGCTGAGCGATCCAATTCCACCGTACTATGCGCCATCGCCAGAGCAATGGTTCGATCCGCGCACGGGAGTGGCGCCAGATCCGATTATCTACGACGCCTCGCAAATCCGCGCCCTCGACCGTTTCTGCGACCAACACGCGCCAGATGGACACCTGCTTTCGCGCGACCACTACCTTTGGACTCCAGCGACATTCCTTGGCGACGAAGACTACAATGGCATGCTCGGTCCCGCGACTATCCTTCTCGCGAATCCCGAAGGACGTCCGCTCGAATTCGGCATCTGCAGCTACATCCTCAATGGACGCAAACCAGTGCGCTTCCTGTGGGCCTCGCCCGATGGCGCAGCCAAACTCGACGAATCCACGACCTTCGCGCACCGCGACAGCGCACGCGTCTTCATCCCAGCCGCGAATGGCGGCATTTCAACGATGAAGGTCAATGCCGGCAACTGGTTCGCGTGGTGCGAGCCGATGGTTCCGATGGCGCTTGAAGGAGAACAAATCCTTGGCGTCAACATGGCGGCCGGCGGATCGTCCGCAAGTCGCTTTCATCTTGAGGTCGGTGTTGCGCGCAATTGGTTCTTCAAGGTTCCCGAAGGCACGCGCTCGTTCACCGTTCATGCCGTTACGGGCGGCCCCGACGAAGTAATCCAGGTGGATGTCAACGCGCCTGACCGCATCGTCAGGTCATTCCAGGCATCCGGTCCCGGCATGGAAGGATTCAGTCAGCATATCGTTGTGCCGAAGGGCCTCGATGGAAAAATCTGGTCCCTCAACCTTGGCGTCGGCAGCGCTACACGCTTCGTCTCAACCGATCCGGAGAATCCGGTCCAGCCGCGCATCAATCTCGACCTCGACCTGATCGGCGTTCCAGGCTATCTCGCGCCCACATGGGAGCAGGCGTTCCACGCTATTCCATCTGCGAAATAAACTGGCTAGACGGACAAATTCATTTGCTTGCGGTATTCGTCTAGAATTCATATAACACCAATAAACAAATTCATTCATTACTAATGAATGGAATGGAGACGCTAAAAAAGGCCAACAGAAATGCTGCGCGAAAGTGTGATATCCGAGATTGCCGCAAAGCAACATGCTAAAACGGAAAATGGGTTGGATTGTCACGCTCGATGACGAAGATGAATTGACATGCGATGAAGGTGTCGTACGGATTGTTCCCTTTTACAAGTTCAAGACTAAAGAAATTGTGAAACAGGGATGACCATTGCTTCCCCCCAGCGAATCAACTTGGAAATTTATGGAAACACTGCTGATCAACAATGTCCGCGCGATCGACCCCGCGCCAGGCACCGACACAGTGCGCGATGTGCTGGTCGTGGATGGACGTTTCGCCGCCCCCGCTACTTGCCCGGTTCCCGATGGCATCCGACGCATCGACGGACGCGGACTAATCCTCGCCCCTGGATTCACCGATATTCACGTGCATTTTCGCGACCCCGGCATCACGGATTCCGAGACACTTGAGACCGGCGCACTCGGAGCCGCGCGTGGCGGATTCACGCATGTTGTAACAATGCCGAACACGATTCCGGCATGTGATTCCATCGAACTGATCCGCCGGCAAATCGATGCCGATCTGCCTGTTAGCATCCTCCCTTCGGCATGTCTTTCCATCGGTCGCGAGGGCAAGGCTGCAACCGATTGCGAAGCGCTCGCCGCCGCTGGCGCCGCCGCGTTTACAGATGATGGCTGCACGGTCGCCGACGACGCCGTAATGGCCGAGGCAATGCGCCGTGCCGCACGCACGGGCAAGCCCGTCATGGACCACGCCGTAAACCCCGCGATCTGCGGCGATGGCATGATCCGCGATTGTCCTATCGCCAGGCGATATGGTCTTCCAACAATGCCGCCCGAAGCGGAGGTGGAAGCAGTCCGGCGCGATATTGCGCTGTGCCGTGAAACGGGATGCCATCTCCACATCCAACACATTTCCTGTGCAGGCTCGATCGAACTGATAAAAGCGGCGCGCCGCGAAGGATTGCCGGTGACAGGCGAAGCGACACCGCATCATCTCGCCTTCTCGGCCGAGGATATTCCGGGCGACGATCCTAACTGGCGCATGAATCCGCCACTTGGTTCTCCTGAAGATGTCAAGGCGCTTCGCAACGCAGTCCTCGACGGCACGATCGGGATTTTCGCGACAGACCATGCGCCCCATTCCGCAAGGCGCAAGTCCGGCGGCTTCCGCGATGGCGCATCAGGAGTGCTTGGCATGGAGTGCGCAATCGGCATCACATTCAAGGTCATGGTCAAGGAATGCGGGATGGCCATCGCCGATTGGGCGCGGGCATGGACTACCGCGCCAATGGCGCTTTTGGGGCGCCAGCCCCCCACCCTTGCGCCCGGTGCCGTCGCCGATTTCACACTTATCGACCCAAATGCAGAATGGACCATCGACTCGTCAAAATTCGCCTCCCTCTCGCGCAACTGCCCATTCGACGGCACCCTTGCAGTCGCCCGCCCAGTCATGACTTGCTGTGAAGGCCGCGTCACATTCTCGAATTCGCTCCCAACATGATTCGCAATCAATTCGCGCATGAGACGATGGAATTATTTACTTAAAGGGACAGACTATTTAAGCATTGACTTGTCCGCAAATTTCGGCGTATCATGCGTGCAAAGGAGAAAACCATGCGCAAGGCAAGGGCAAAGAACGAAGGCGAAGGATACTACCACCTGGTGAGCAGGTGCGCGTTCAAGAAGATGGCGTTCGGGGACGCGGAGAAGGAGATGTTCGTGAGGATGCTGCGGAAGGTCGCGGCATTCAGCGGCATCGAAGTGCTGGCATACTGCGTGATGACCAACCACTTCCATGTCCTGGTGCATGTTCCGAAGGCGATCGAACTTACGGA
>JAZQOE010000135.1:0-16963 GCA_045627705.1 Kiritimatiellia bacterium
GTATCGCCAGCATTCTCTTTGCCTTGGCGGTTGCAGTCTTCCCTTGCGTCACGATGGCGCAGGATTCCGGCGGGATTGTCCGCGAGATAACGGTTCGCCACTTGGATGAGCTCCCCGCAGACCACGGCTATGTTCTCGCGCTTACTTCCGTGCGCGAAGGTTCGGCCCTTTCGCAGGTCGCGCTTTCGCGCGACGTGCGTTCGCTCCTCGATTCGCAACGCTTCAGCTATGCTGGCGTCGAAGTGGAGGAAATGGGCGGTGGCGACGTGCGCGTGGTGTACGTTGTCCGGCGCCGCCTGAGATTTTCGGGTACGGTCGAAGTCGCAGGCAATACCTTCGAGAAGAGCAAGAACATCAAGAAATGGCTGGAATTGCGGGCTGGCGATTTCCTTGACGACGCCGTTCTCGCGACCCACACTGCGAAAATCCGCGCGAAGTACCGCAAGCATCATTTCCCGGATGTGCGTGTCGATGGGCGTGTCCTGCCTGAACCGGGGCACCCTGGCTATTGCATTGTCTCGGTGACAATCGACGAGGGGCGGCGCAACAAGGTTCTCGACGTAAGGTTCGAAGGGAATGCGGCGATTGAATTGTCGGACCTCCGCGCCGCCCTTGGCGTTCCCTCGTACTGGGATCCATTGCGCGTTTTCCGCAAGAAGGATTTCAGCGCAGGCGAACGCGAGGAAGCGCGCGCCGCCGTTCGCGACCACTACATGAACAATGGCTATCTCGATGCGCGAGTCGCGTCTCCGCGTCTTGAAAACGACGGCGATGGCGGGCAGACCATGATCTTCGCGGTTGACGAAGGTCCGCTTTACCATGTCGCTTCGATCGACGCATCGGGCATCACTCTCTTCGACAAGAACGAAATACTCTCGATGGCCAGGCCAATCGTCCCTGGCGCTGTTGCATCCAGGTCGGGAATCCAGGCCGCGGCGCACCGCATCCGCGACTACTTCACTTCCCGTGGCTACGCCGACACCACTGTCCGCGCCATCACGGATCCAGTCGCCGGCGCAGACGCCGCCCTGGCGATTCGCTTCGAGGTCCACGAAAGTCCGCTCGCGCACATCCGCAACATCTTCATCCGCGGCAACACCGCAAGCAAGGACAAGATCATACGCCGCGAGATTTCGCTCAATCCCGGCGAAATCTTCGATGCCGTCGCGGCCGAACGCAGTCAACGCCGCCTTGAAAACCTTGGCTATTTCGAGACGGTCAGGTTCTTCGATACCCCGATTCCCAGCGAGCCCGGAACACGTGACCTTGTTTACGAGGTAGCCGAGAAGAGTACCGGGCAGTTCATGATCGGCATCGGTTTCTCGAGCGTGGACAACCTTATCGGCTTCGCTGAAATCTCCCAGGGCAATTTCGACATCCTGAACTGGCCGACATTCCGCGGCGGCGGACAAAAGGCTCGCGCCAGCGTCGAAGTCGGCTCAAAGCGCACTTCGGTCGAAGTGTCCGTGAGCGAACCGTGGTTCCTCGACCGTCGCCTGAACCTGACCGTGGACGCCTATCGCCGTCAGCGCGAATACGATGAATACGAGGAGTGTCGTATTGGCGCCGGCGCCAGTCTCGCGTTCCCCGCGCGAATCATTCCGGGCAGGTTCTCTATCCGCTACGGAATTGAATCCGTGGAATTCGACGATATCGCACAAGGGCCTTTCGTGCTTGCCGACGATCCTTCGACGCCCTTTGATTTCAATGATTACGATGATTCGCAATTCAATGGCGGACTCCGCTTCGGATGGTCTTTCGACACTCGCGACAGACCATTCGTGCCGACACGCGGCATGCAGACGACGCTTGGGTTCGAGACACGCAACTCGTGGACTGGATCCGACAATGAGATCTACAAGCTAGACTTCACCTTCCGCCAGTGGTTCCCGCTATGGTGGGGCCATGTGTTCAGCATCAAGCTCCGTGCAAACGCGGTCGATACATGGAACTCCGATGAAGAGCTTCATTATGCCGACCGCCTGTATCTTGGCGGCGGGCATTCGCTGCGCGGCTTCGATTTCCGTTCTGTCGGTCCCAAGGCGCTTTATTCCGCACCCGAATACAAGGACAGCGGAATGTATCGTTCGATCGGCGGACAGACGCTCGCGATGGCGTCGGCCGAATATACGATTCCGCTGGGTAAGATGTTCCGCCTGGCCGCATTCTGTGATATCGGCAATGTCTGGGCGGATCCGTTCGACTTCGATTTCGGAGAGTATGCGGCAAGCTATGGCGGCGGGCTCAGGATCGACATCCCCGGATTCCCGATTCGCTTCGACTACGCGCTTCCCTTCGAGAAAGACGACGATTACACCGACACCCGCCGCTGGGTGATATGGATCGGCTTCGATTGATCCCATCATTGCGTCGCCCTGCCATGCCCGCATGCATAGAGACTTTTTTCCGCAGGGTGTTCGCGCTGTTGCGTGGCACCGGTAAAATCGCCCCGGCGCCCAATGGCGATTCCGCGGAATTCGGCAGATGGGGCGAAGATGTCGCGGCGGAACTGCTGGCGCGCAAGGGATACAAGATACTCGGACGGCGTGTGCGGCCAAACCGGCACGATGAAATCGACATCGTCGCGCGTATCGGCAACATGGTCGCCTTCGTGGAAGTCAAGGCGCGCCGCAGCGAGGCTTTCGGGCGTCCAGCGGCGGCAGTCGGGCGAGAGAAAAGGCACGCGCTCAATCGCGCGGCAACCGCGTACCTGAAGAAACTCGGATTCCCCAAATGCTTCTGCAGATTCGACGTTGTCGAAGTCATTGCAAGCCCTGGCGAGACGTCGCCCGTAACGCGCCATCTCGAAAACGCATTCCCGTTCGAATTATCCCGCCGGATTCCACAGTGACGGCGCTTGTATTTGCACCGCCACGCATCGCGGGCGGTCGCAGTAGCAGCAAGCCCGCCTACCTTGAGGAACGGTATAGCGAAATCACTTCGGAGCGCATTTCTCCTGGAAGCGAATCGATCTGCTTGAACAATTCAGATGCCACGTCACGCAGTTCATTGGTGGCATTCGATTCCGCAAGTGCGCGGGCAAGGGCGAGGCGCGGATAGATTGCGTTGGGACCGGTGCCATCGCAAGCGATTGCCTTGCGCGCGGCTGCGATTGCATCGCCGATCCTGCCTTGTCCAAGCATCGCGATAGAACGCAGGTTCCATGCGACAGGAAGCGCATCCTTGTTCAAGCTGCCATCGGGATTCATCTTGAAAAGCTCGTCAAGCGTCTGTTCGGCGGAGACGCAGTCACCAAGCGCAAGCTGGCACTTGGCGGTACCAAGCAACGCTAGCGCATTTGCGACCGAAAGATTGCTTCGCTTGAAAAACTCCTTCGCGGTTTTCACATCGGACTGTTGCAGCGCCTCGTGTGCGCGCAGTGCGTTGTAGGCGGCCTGGGCCAGCCTTGATGAATCGGCGGCGGAAAACTTTCCACGCCTGTCGGGCACAGCCACCGCATTGCCGGGCGTGGACAAAACAGTTTCAAAAAACTCTTGCGAGACATCCGTGATGTCATCTTCCCAGGCATCGTAACCCAGGCTATTGGTTATCCCATGCGCGAATCGCAAGTTGAAGCCATATTCGACAAGGGCGTCGGGATCGACGATTTCACCCTGGCGGGATATGATAGCATCGAACTCCGGCGAATTGCCATGCAGGGTCAAAAGATGCTCCGCAGCGTTTTCGAGCATCGTCTTTTCCTGGCTTGCCATGAGATCATCCTTACCGTACCCTGCCTTGAGCATCGACGCCCAGTTTGCAAACGCCGAAAGGTTGCCTGGTGAATGCTTCGCTATTTCCCTGAAGAAATCCGCCGCATGCGCGTCGTCGCCGGACATGAGCGCCTTAACGCCGCAGTCAACGGCCATCTTCGAACATTTCTCGCGTATTCTTTCCCGGCTTATATCGACGATGTCAAGGCATCCATTATTTGGACCAAGCTGTCTTTCAATCCACGAATAATCATCGATAGTGAAGTCGTCATCGAAGATTCCAAGATTGTTTGCATCCGCGGTTGCGCCATCAATCTGTGCTGCGCGGCGATGTTTCGCGAGAAGAATGTGAGGCCCAATGGCGACTCCATCGAAGGGGTTTTCATCCTGCCTGTCATCGGTAAGCAATTGATTCGCCACGGCATCAAGAAATGCGCCATTCCAAAGATGGAGCGAATTGAAATTCCGCACTGCGCCGTAGATGACGCAAGTTGCGCCGCAAAGCAACACTACCCAGCCGGAGAAACGGCGTATGCTGCGAGACGTATTCTGAGAATACTCGTCGTCATCATCGTCGTCGTCGCTCGACTTCTCTCCCGACATTGGCTCCAGGCCGCCGGTCGTCCAGTCACGGAACGCCTGGCTTCGCCTTTCGAACCAAAATGCCGCGAGGATGCCGCACATTAGCGACGAATTTAGCAGTGGAGGCATGGAGATACTGCCGAAACGTCCGGCCAGGTGCCATGGGAAACCCGGCATTCCGACGAAGGCCGCCCCGGCGATAATTGTCATCGCAAAGGAGATGCACCCCAATCCAAAATCACGGCGCGACAATGCGTCGCTTGATGTTATCAGCGTTAGTACAAATGGCAGATAGCCAGTACAAAGCATCGGAAACAGAGACTCATTCGGGAATTGAGACACTACCTGCCGCCACCATCCAACGAGATAGTGTTGCAGAAATGCCAGCCCGCCAGCCGTTTCGCCGGCGGACATCATCGCCGCGATCGACAACGCAAGGGCGATGCCTATCCCAGTGGATAGCATGACGGAGAAGGTCCATGACCATCTCAGTTCATCGTTGTTCAGGTATATCGTTACGAGCATTGCCACAATGAAAAACGGTAGGACGATAGTGAGTCCTCCCGACCCTGTTGCGAACAGGCCGATTGCGGCCGCCGCCAGCATGTGGGTTTTGCGAAGTCCGGGCCTTGGCAAAGCATCTGCCGCAAGGTTGAGGCATATTGCCGCCACCGCGAACTCAAACGCCGCAGGGGACAGATGGGAAACCATCGACCATCCAGATGCGGAAAAGAGAAGGCTTGCCACCGCGGCGGAACCAGCCACGCGCGCCGTGCGTATGACAAATGGCCGCGATAGTTCTATCGGGAGCAAATCCGTCACAAGCAATGCGGCAAAGCGGTAGAGCGCTCCTGCGGCCACTGTCCCAAAGATGGCGTTGGCAATGTTCAATCGCCATGGGAGCGAAAGAACCGGTATGACAGACACAACGCGCATCACCAGACGCCACAGCGGCATGTCAATCGCTTCCGGACGTGCCAGACCCGCGACTTCCGTAATCAGCCTGGCCGATGTTCCAGGGAAGGCAAAATGCGCCGTGGTGATAAGGACGACGGCAAGCGACAAGGCCGCCGCGACAATCGTCTCATGCCAAAAACCATGGCGCACTTCATCTGTATTTTGGTTATCGCTATCAACGGTTGTCTTGGCCATGTTATTTCAAAACGTCCTTGTCCTTAAGCTTGGTCTCAAAACACATCATGGGGAAAAACCAGCGGCCAACATGATATATGTTTCTCCATTGATGTCAAGATTATCGAGCCTTGCATTGCGAAAGACACGGAGCCATGGCGATCAGAACCGATGTAGTCCCGGCCCGAGTTCGCGTGGCTCCTGCCCTGGAAGTTCCAATGTCGCTGTACAACCGAATGGCACGCGGAAGACGTATGAGACCTTCCCGCCCTTGCCGTACTTCCACCCCGCTTCGTAGAGTCCGCATGCGGACTGGTAGCGGCAGTGCGCCGCGCCAAGATCGGAGGATGGATGCGGCCGCAGTGTCGCATGGCGGAAGCCGGGTTTAGCGGGATCTGGATTGATGCCGCAGACATCGCGGTAGATAAACTCCTCGACCGCGCCATAAGCGTAGTGGTTGAAGCTGTTCATTCCCATGTCTTCGGGGCGGCTCGCGGGTCCTTGCCCGTTCCAGCGCTCCCAGACCGTTGTCGCGCCATAGATGACTTCGTATAGCCAGCTTGGATATTCCTCGCGGAGGAGCAGCTTGTATGCTAGATCGGCATGTCCGTTGTTTGCGAGCACACGGCATAGGAACTGCGTCCCCACGAATCCGGTCTCGAGGCGGCACTTGTCCGGCGGCGGTAGCTTGCCCTGCGTGTCTTCACAGCAAGATGCGGTCGGGACCGATCCTCCTGGACACGCAACCTTCGCCGCAAGGATGTCGGCGCAACGGGCGCGATACGACTCCGGCACGAGATTCATCGCAAGCGCGATGACATAGGCCGTCTGCGTATCGACAACGCAGCGCCCGTTTGGCGAGAAGTATTCCGCGGCAAACGCCGCCTTTGTCGCGGCGAGATCTTCGCGCAATTGCTCGGCGTCGGCGAACTCGCCAAGCACCTCGGCCGCACGGAGCGTCATCTCCGTTGACCATGCATAGTATGCCGATGCGACATAGTAGCAGTCGGTTCCGCCGATGCAGCTCATCGGTTCGCGGAAGTTGTCGAGCGCAAGCCAATCCGCGAAATGGAAGCCCGTGGTCCACAGGTGGCGTCCGCCAGATTCCGCATCGCGCGCCTTGATATAGCCCACCCACATCTTCATCGACGGATACATCTTGCGGAGAAGCGAGGCGTCGCCGAACCAGGTGTAAACGTTCCATGGGATGATTGTGGCCGCGTCACCCCACGCCGCGGAGGAATGGCTGTCGCGCGGACCCCACCATTGCTTGCATTGCGGAATCGTGTACGGCACGCCGCCATCGTAGTCCGGCTGCTCGATCTGCATGTCGTGGATGTACTTCCAGAAAAAGGCCGGGGAGTACATGTTGAAACACGCGGTTGCGCAGAACGCGCCGGCATCGCCAGTCCATCCCAAACGCTCGTCACGCTGCGGGCAGTCGCTCGGAATGTCGAGGAAGTTGCCGCGCTGTCCCCAAAGCGTGTTGAGGAAGAAGCGGTCGAGCTTTGGATTCGCAGTCTTGATGTCGCCGGTGAATCCAATGTCGGAATGAATCACCAGCCCACGGAAATCCTTCAGTGATACCTTGCCGAAACCCGTAAGGCGGATATAGCGGAATCCAAAGAAGGTAAAGTGCGGGCGCACCCATCCTTCCTTGCCATCGGAGATGAAGTCGAAGCGGGCGCGCGCGGCGCGCAGATTGTCACGGAAGAAATTGCCGTCGGCATCGAACATTTCGCCGGCCTCGTAGCTCCATGCGGCACCGGCGGGCGCACGGTTGAAGACCTCGACCCAGCCAGTCATTTCCTGTCCGAAGTCAATCACGGTCTCGCCCTTGGGAGTCGTGATGATTTTCGATGCAGGCAGCACTTCCGTCACGCGCACTAGTGGGTTGAGCCGATCGCGCAGTTTGCCTGCCGCCTGTTTGGGCGGATTAAAGACGACTGCCTTCTTCCAGTCCTTCACCGAAAGCGCCGAACGGCGGACGTCGATATCCTCGCCATAGTAGATCGAGCTGTTTGTGACGGGCGACTGCGCGACTTCCCATGTGGCGTCGGTCTTGGCGGAAATCCTGCCATCCGCGCGCACTTCGGCGATTATCGCGGGTGTATCGCCGAAGGGTTCGGCGTTAGGCACCCACGCGCCCATGGCCGTGCCATACCAGCCGCGGCCCACATGGAAAACGACTTCGTTCTGTCCGTCTTTTATGAATTTCGAAATGTCGAATGCCTGCGCATAGACTTCGT
This sequence comes from Kiritimatiellia bacterium, assembly GCA_045627705.1. Classification (GTDB taxonomy): domain Bacteria; phylum Verrucomicrobiota; class Kiritimatiellia; order RFP12; family JBMNHG01; genus JBMNHG01. The sequence continues at coordinate 7,676 of JAZQOE010000135.1, forward strand.
ACGGGTAGAAATGATAGCCGGGGAGAAGGACTTCATCGGTGATCTTCTCGCCGTTTACCTCGACTTCGTACACGCCGAGCGCACCGGCATAGAGACGGCAGGCGGCGCCTTTCTTCGCGGTGAAACGCTTGCGCGCGATGAAATGCCCGGCGGTCTTCGAATCGGATTTCGTGATCCAGTGGCCAGCCCATGCCTCGTCGATCTTGCCTGTCTCGAAGAACGATGATGCGGAAGCGCGCTCTCCGTTGTCGGCAAGGACGGTGACGCGCCAGAAGTAGCGCGTGCGTGGCGCCAGCGCAATCTTTGGCTGGTACGAAAGCGAGTCGAGCTGCGCTTCGCCGCTGTCGGAAACGATATTGGTGAAAGAGGGATCCGTCGAGATTTCGACACGCGACCAAATGGCGTTCTTTGCCTTGTCGGATTCGGGAATCCAGGAAAGGGAAAGATCCGCGAGGTCGAACCCAACTGGCTCGGTGAAATGGTTTGCGCGAAGACTTGCGATTTTCATTCTGGCGGCTCCATTCAAGATGACCGAAAACATTGGGGACATTATCTCATTTGACGCGTCCAAATGCAATTCGTTCGAAATGCCAGGTTGTCGGCGAATCCAAATCGAAAATAAAAAGTCGCTTGAAGTGAGTTTATGCCGCGCTATACTTGCTTACATGAAAAAGGCATTCTTCCATGGCCTTGCCGTGGCCTGCGCGGCAGCTACGATGCTCGTTACTGGTTGCTTGACCGACTACTCCGGCTCGGCTTACGACAAGGAGTTTGTCCGCATGCCCCACACCATTTCCCATGGCGTGATCACGCGCATGGATTACGCGAAGATCGAAGGCGAAGCCGGCATTGTCGGCGGCGCGGCTGGCGGCATCCTCGGCGCGGCTGGCGGCAGCGCGATCGGCGGCGGCTCCGGCAACACGATTGCGACTGCACTCGGCATGGTCGGCGGCGCAGCCATCGGCGCGGCGGCCCAGAAGAAGGCCACGACCCAAAACGCAGTTGAATTCACCGTCAAACTCGACAATGGCAACGAGTTGTCGATCGTGCAGACGCTTGGCCCCGATACGTTCGTCGTTGGCCAGGCGGTTCGCATCCTCACCGCCCCCGATGGAACGTCCCGCATCCGTCCGGAATAATCCCTGGATATTCATCAGCCAATTCCGTGCGGCGGGCGACGGCACTTTCGGCCATTGCCCGCCGCATTTGATTTCCAAATCAGAATCCTCACACCATGGATAACGCAAGGCTCGCAGCATTCTCCTCACGCGAAGTCGAAATCCTTGATCCGTCATCGACCTACTTTGATCCCGCCGTCGATCCAGCCCGTTTCGCCGCCGGCACTGTAATCTATCCGGGTTGCCGCTTCCTGGGCGCATCGACATCTGTCGGCCCGAACTGTGTTCTCGGCGAGGAAGGGCCGCTCAGTCTTCGCGATTGCCAGCTCGGCGCGAATGTGCACTTGCGAGGCGGCAGCTATGACAGGGCGACAATCCTGGATGGAGCAGATGGAGGAGTCGATGCCCATGTGCGCCCTGGAACGCTGATCGAAGAGGAGGTCGTTTTCGCCCACTGCATCGGACTCAAGCAGACGATTCTTCTTCCGTTCGTGACGCTCGGCAGCCTTGCGAACTTCTGCGATTGCCTGATGGCCGGCGGCACTTCCAGGAAAAACCACTCCGAAGTCGGTTCGTCATACATTCACTTCAACTTCACGCCGCATGGCGACAAGGCCACGGCATCGCTCATCGGCGATGTCCCGCGCGGCGTGCTGCTCGACCAGCATCCAATCTTCCTCGGCGGACAGGGCGGATTGGTCGGGCCATCGCGGATCGCATTCGGCACGGTTCTTCCCGCAGGGCAAATCTGTCGCGCAGACATCCTCGATGAAGACCGCATGGTAGTCCCGCCACAGATAGAGGAACGGGTTCGTCCATACGACATGCGTGTTTACGGGCGCATCGACCGCACCGTAGCGAATTGCCTCGCGTACATCGGCAACCTCTTTGCGCTCGACGCATGGTACCGTATCGCGCGCGCTCCGCGCCTGGGCGCGATGCCGCATGGCGCGGCCTGTCTCGAAGGCGCACTCGCCCGCATCGACGAGTGCCTTCGCGAACGCGTGAAGTGGATAAGTCGCTTCCGCGAGAAGATCGAGGTTTCGGTAGAAGCGCTCGCGGCTCCATCCGTTGCATCCATCTCCTCCAATGCCGCGGAAGCCCTCAAGTCGCAACGGCGCTTCCTTGCGGCCGCGCCCGCAATCGAGGAGGAACTTGCCGGACGACTTGCAACACGAGCGGAAATCAGGGCGCCGGAATCTGTCAGTTACGCGCTTGTCAACCTGCTCAACGCTCCAGGTTCACATGTCGAAGCGGTCCGCGCACTTTCCGCAGAAGACCGCGTTGCGATTTCCTCCTGGCTCAACACCATCGCCGCAATCGTGTATAACCGCTAGCGACCAATTCAAAGCCTGTCCCTATCCGATTCTGAACGCTCACTGAAAAAATGGGGACATGCCCTGACTTTCACGCATGGCGCGAGACTCTGTCTTCATGCGATGGATGGGGACACACCCGTTTTTCTTCCCCGCCTACGCAAGGGTTTTCTGCGAAGATTGCTAGTTCAACCTGCGCCCGCCCCAGCCTAGCTTGCCGCTGAGGACCTCGAACCTGTCGTGGCCTGGAAGATGGAGCAGGGTGGTCGTGCGCGGGCTGCGGCGCAGTTCAAGGCAATCGCCGGAAGAGAGACGCACAAGGTCGTTGCCGTCGGCGGAAGTGACGGCAGGCTTGTCCACGGTCGCGCGTAGCGAGCGCAGGGTGATGACTGACTCCGATGAAACCACTAGGGGGCGCGCGCCAAGGGTGTGCGGACAGATTATGTCGAGCGCGAATACATCCGCCTCGTGCAGGATTACTGGTCCGCCGGCGGAAAGCGAATAGGCCGTCGAACCGGTGGCAGTCGAGGCGATTATGCCGTCGCAGACGAATGTCGTGACTGGCGCGCCATCGATCTCGATCGCGATTTCGGCGACGCGCGGACTGTCGCCCCTGCTGAGCACAAACTCGTTCAAGGCGTCTGGAAGAAGTACTTCGGAACCATCCGCGCGGATGCATTTCGCGGTCAGCATTGTGCGTGCGCTCCTGACAACCGTGTCGTCGCGCAACGCGACCACGACGTCTTCGACTTGCGTCGCGCTGGCGGCGGTGAGGTAGCCGAGCGTTCCCGTATTGATTCCAATCAGCGGAATTTCACAGCCCTGGAGTTCCCTTGCGGCGCGGAGAATCGTCCCATCGCCGCCAATGCAGATCACGGCCTCGACCCCATTCGCGGCAAAGTCCTTCGATGCGCATTGCGTTCCGCTGCCAACGAATGGAAGGTCCTCCGCCGAGCAGAAAAGTTCGATGTCGAAACGCGCGGCGCATTCGGCTACGGTGCGCGCCACTTCCGCGGCGCGCCGTTTCCCGCGATTTACGATGATTCCGATTTTGGTCATGGCGTTGTTCTGCTTGTTTAAGGTATTGCAACACTGGTTGCCAATAAATCAATGGCAAGACCGGTACTCAATTCACGCAATAGGTTGCCTTTTGCTCAAAAACAAAAAACTCTTGAACCAATGGGTTTGACTTTGAAGGAGGTGGCCATGCCGCATGTAAACATTGCGGATCGATCAATCCTTCCAACAAATCAAATTCCCTGACGGCTCTTCCGACAAACTCACCCAATTTGACAGGGACCGCATTGCCTATGATTTGTTCCAGGTCTGACTTGGCTCCTATCAATTTCCATTCGGCGGGAAATGTTTGTATCAAGCTCCGTTCCTTTGTTGTCAATGGGCGGAGATTGACGGTATTGATTGATACCGCGTCGCCAGGATGACCAGGATATCCTTTGGGGACAGGCCTATTGACCCCGCGGATAGTGGGACTTGGTTCGTCTATGCTGAAAACACCTCTTCGTGCATAACTCCTGGGATGTCTGTAATAATACTGGATACCGAGGGAATCACCTAGGTAATCCCTGATGGTCATTGGCCGGTTTGCTTGATTGGTCTTGTAGATGTCAGTTAGCTTTGAGAGGGTTTCCTTTAATGTTCCAACGACAACAGTCCTCTTCCTGCGCTGCGGAACACCACAAAGAGAAGCATCAAGGATGGAAATCGTAAGATGGTAGCCGGCATTTGAGAACAGATGCAATGCATCCCTGTATGTATTTGTTTTTAAGGCACGGTCAACATTCTCCATGATGAATACTGGCGGACGTATGGTGGTGACAATTGTCGCAAAAGACATCGTGAGGCTTGCTCTGCCACCAGATTCATCACGTTTTCCGGCAGACGAGAAATCCTGGCAAGGAGGGCCTCCGGCAATAATCGTTGGATTCCATTCCTTAATGCGAGCCACGGAATCCTCGACATCTGAAAGATCCTGCTGATAGGCAGAATGTCCCTTTAGATTTTGGTTGTAGAAGTCAATTGCGGGCTGCCACCAATCAAAAGCGGCAACCACTTCAAATCCTGCATTGGCGAGCCCTTGTGAAAGACCTCCTCCTCCGCAAAAAAGGTCAACCGTGCGGAATTTATTCATTGAAAAGCTCCTTTGAGAAGAAAAGAATCGAGTCGAAACGGCGTTCTGGGCTAAGATACTTTTGCCCTCCTCCAAGAACTATGTTCTTGATTTCATCTTTTGAAACGATAGGTCGTTCCAGGCGATTTCCACGCATGTAGGCATTTGTCTTAAGCCCTGGGACGGAAAACTCCTTATCGTTGAGAGTTCCATAAGTCATTGCATCATAAATAGGATTTTGGTAAACCCTGCCGGACTGGGAGAATTCATGCATGAACCGGGCAAGCCGCAATATGGCGCGTTGATGGCGTGTGATTTTCTTGTCCGTGCCGATATCTTTGGCAATATCAAGAACCATGCGCGCAATTGCGAAATCAGTCCATGCGAAGACGTCAAGGCATTGGTCTGCGAGTTCAGGTTTTTTGCCGATAGTTTTCCATACAGGTTGCATCAGTAGTGGTTTTTGAAGATGTTGGAACACATCGAGAAATTGTTCCATAGCCGCGAAAATGTCTTTTCGAAATGAGAGCATTGCCCGTGCGCTTTCCCAGTCTGTGTCGATTTCGCTGCATACTGGACCAAAGATGTTCCTCATGTTAGCCCTGTCATCTTCAGTGGAAGCATCTGCTATCCCCAGCGCAAGATAGCGCATTGTGGGCGAACGTACCACCAGTTCGGAGCCATAATCGGCTTCATCTAGAGAAGATGTCCCGTCGTCAGGCAATGTTGTCAACTTTATTTCCAGCGGACGCAACGGACGCATGCTGTCGGCTTCGCGTACAACAAGATCTATGTGTTCCATTCTGTCGTGAACAAATCTCGCGTATGGTGCGTATGTGTCTTCAAAGGAGAAAAACAGCCTGTCATTAGGAAGTGTTGTCCCAAAGACAATGTCGAACCCCATTTCTCCCACTGCGATTCTATCGCCTGCAAGTGAAAGCGAAACGGCATTCTTCGCCGTGTCGCGCATATAGCAGCACAATGCTACTGGAAACGACGAATTGAACTGGTTCTTTCCCCAGTAGTAAGGGTTGCTGAAATCACGATTTGAATTTGTGATTCCGTATAGCCCCGGCACTTGTCCTGGCATGCAGACCTCCTTGTCATTTTCGCAGACTTACGTTCCTTGCAATGATTTCGTGTCGGATTCGATTGCGGACAACATATCAAAATAACAAGAAGTTGCCGAATGAAATCCATTTGATCGGTTAGTTTACTCCTGCGGCGCCGAGGGCGAGGTCGAGCATTGGCGCAAGGACTGTGAGTGCGACGGCGAGGACGAGAAGGCCAACGAGCAGGATGAGAGCTGGCTCGAGAAGCGAGAGCAAACGCGAAAGCGATCGGTCGTGTGTCTGACGGCATCGTTCCGCCGCTTGCGAAAGCATTCCGTGGAGATCGCCGGAAGTTTCGCCGATTCGCACCCATTCCGCAATGTTGCGGGCGAGGGGAGGCATGGCGCGAACTGCGTTGGAAATGCTTGATCCGTTGCGTACGTTTTGCGCCTGTTCCTCCGACATTTCCGCGATCCATGCGCTGCCTGTCGCAAGCCCGGCGAGAGGTATGGCATCGACGGCTGGTTCGCCGGCCTGCAGCATCACGTCCATCGTGCGCGCGAAGCGAAGGCTCCAGAGACGTGCGCGCAGGTCGCCGAATTTCGGGATGCGCGACATGAAGCGGTCAAGGCGCGCGGCGAACGCCTTGTCGCGTCTGCCCCGTGAACGCGCGACAAGTGCGGCGACAACTCCCACGGCAAGCAGCGCGAGAAGCGTCGTGAGCGCATGGCGACCGATCGTCGCCGTGGCCATCGCGGATTGCGGCACGCCGTTTTGCGCGCGTTCGAGGAGGCCGATCGCGCGGGGGACTACGAAATACAGCATCAGCGAGGCGAGACCCAGTCCAGCGAAAAGCACAAACGCAGGATACGCAACGGCCGAGCGAAGCTTGGAATCCATTTCGCGGCGTTCGTCGAGCTGTGTGGCGAGACGCGATAGCATCGCGCCTTGCGCGCCAGTACGTTCCGACGCGGCGAGCACTGCAAGCTCGAAGCGAGGAATCCCATGGCAGAGGGAATCGAGTGCGCCGGAGAAATTCGCGCCTTCGCGGACGCGGTCTCGCAGACCGGCATACAGGGCGTAGTTGTCGCCGTCGGCGGCTGACTCGTCCATGAGAAGACCGAGTGCGCGTTCGAGGGGAAATCCGGCATTGATGAGTACGCCCAGTCCACGATAGAGGTCCGCACGGCCTTCGGCATTGAGGCGGGATGAAGGCGCGGCGGATTCGAGCTTGTAGGGGGTTATGCCGCGCGCGATTAGAATCGTGCGCGCTTCCTTGGTGGTGGCGGCCTCGATGAACCCTTTTTCGGTTCCCTTGGCTCCAGAGCCCTCGTATGCGTAAACGCTCATTTGATAAATAAAGAAGTCAAGCGGCGCGGTTGCGCCGCTATGCCGTTCATCCCGCAAGCGCACCGGCGGCTTCGGCGGCGCTTGTCGTGCCGGAGAGAATCTTGGCGATTGCGTCTTCCGCCATCGATCGCATTCCCTGCTCGATCGCGGCGCGGCGCAGGGTGTCGGCCGCGACATCGCCGGGACGGATCGCCTCGCGCAAGGCGGCGTTGAACACAAGCAGTTCGTACACGCCAGTGCGGCCCGTGTAGCCTTCGCGGCACTTTGCGCAACCCGCGCCGGCGCGCCAGAAGTCGTGTCCCGCAAGCGGCGCGATGAGTTCCGCCGCGCCAGGTAGCGCCGTTTCTGCGGCGGAAAGTCCGGCGCATTCCATGCGGCATTGCGTGCAAAGGCGGCGTACAAGGCGCTGTCCGAGAACGCCGCGCAGGCACGATGCGACGAGATATGGCTGCACGCCCATCTCGACAAGGCGCATCACCGCGGATGGTGCGTCGTTTGTGTGGAGCGTGGTGAAGACAAGGTGGCCCGTGAGCGCTGCGCGAACCGCGATTTCGGCTGTTTCCGCGTCGCGCGTTTCGCCGACAAGCACAACATCCGGGTCCTGGCGCAAGATGTGGCGTAGTCCACTCGCGAAAGTAAGGCCGATTTTCGGCTTGACCTGGATCTGCCCGATATTCGCGAGACGGTATTCGACCGGGTCTTCGATCGTGAGAACATTCTTTCGCGCGGAATCAATGCCTCCAAGAGCGGAGTAAAGCGTGGTTGTCTTGCCGGAGCCCGTGGGACCTGAGACAACGATCATGCCGTTCGGAGCAAGGAGGAGACGAGAGAAATCCGCGAGCACGTCGGTGTCCATGCCGAGGGATTGGAGCGGAAGCATCGCGTCGGCGCGGTTGAGCAGACGCAGCACGACGCGCTCGCCATCGGCCACTGGCATTGTCGAAACGCGGATGTCGATCGGTCGCCCGCCAATGCGCGCCTGCGCTACGCCGTCCTGCGGCAGGCGGCGCTCCGCGATGTCCATGCCAGCCATTACCTTCAGGCGCGAGACAAGCGCGAGCTCGAGATTCTTTGGGGGCGTCGCCGCAGGGTACAGGATGCCATCGATGCGGTAGCGGACGGAAAGGCGGTCCTCGAATGGCTCGAAGTGGATGTCGGAAGCGCCTTGCCTGGCAGCCTCGAGAAGAATGAGATTCACGAGGCGTGTGACAGGAGCGGCCTCTGCGGCCTCAAGGAGATCATCGGATGCCGTTGCGCTGGTTTCGGTGGAAGGCGTGGATTCAGCGCCAATCTCGCGAAGCAGCGATGATGCTCCGGCGGAAGCACCGACAGAGTAAGTCTTGCCAAGAAGGTCGAGAATGAGGTCTTCCGAAGCAATCGCAACGCGCAATGGAAGCCCCGCAAGCTGCGATGCCTGGAGCTGGTCTTCAACGGCATGCGGTCTTGCCGTAAGCAGACAGGGTTCCCCTCCAATGCGGGCGGGCACAAGGAGACGCGGCCGCGCCCACTCGGATGGGATTCGCGCGGCGATGTCGGCGGCCAGGGTCGCCGCCGCGCCATCGGATACAAACTCCAGTCCAAGCGCATCGGCATCCTTGCGCAGTCCGGCGATTTGATTTTCGGAATTGGTGCTCATTTCGACAGGGGCATTATGACAAAAAACGGAAGGGCTGTCAGTAATGTCATTGCGTATTTTCCTGCCCACGCTTGACGGCCTGCGGATATTATGGCATCGTGTGTCGCAGAAAAAAGAAGAGGTTGTATTTTGTCTGCCAGAGTTTGCTCTAACGGGAAATCAATGGACGGTAGAAATGAGAATTAACCAAATGCCGTATGCCAGAAAGGCGTAGCCGGTTGCGATTCGTATTATTCGCTCTGCCCGTTTGAGATTCTCGAAGAATCGGGAGAGGCCGTTTGCCGACAGGATGAGCAGAACAGACGCCGCAATGACGGGAGCCGCAGTTGCGATGCCGAAGGCGATGGGGAGCACGATGGGCGCGTTGTGCCGGACGGCCAACGGGATCAGTCCGCCGAAATAGAGTGCGGCCGATGTCGGACACATCGCAAGGGCGAATGCGATGCCCATTGCAAATGCTCCGAGGACACCCTTTCCCTCACCGGATTCCTTCGCCTTGAATCCGATGGTCGGCAGACGGAACGGCATGAGATCGAGCAGGACGAGTGCGATGATGACGAGGAGCGGGCCGGAGGCCCTGTCGCCGTATTTCTGAAGGACGTGCGAGAGTGTTGAAGAGCGCACGATGCCCCATGAGACGATTGCGGCAATCGCGACAAGCGGTGTGATCCGACCGAGAGCGTATGCC
>JAZQOE010000136.1:0-4976 GCA_045627705.1 Kiritimatiellia bacterium
TGCGACGGCGCCCCCGCCGTTGCCGATCTCACGGAACGCGACACCGAGGGCGGCGTCGCAACGCATGTTCCAACACAACCAGGTCGAGCATAATGCAATGCGCCAGTAAACACGTCCTCCAAATCCTCGAAGCGACCGAAGGCGGAACTCGCAGGCATCTCCGTGACTTGACGCTTGGCCTTCTTGCGCGGGGATGGCGCGTGACACTGGCGGTTTCGTGCAACCGCGATCCCGATTTTGAAAAGACAGATATTCCACTTCTTCGCTCCGCTGGTGCGGATGTGCGTATTGTCTCGATGGCGCGAGGCATCGCGCCTTTCCGGGATTTTTCGGCTTTCCGCAACCTCCTTGCAATCATGCGGGAAGCGCACCCAGATATCGTCCACGCCCACAGTTCGAAAGCCGGATTTCTCGGTCGATTCGCGGCGCATTTCGCCCACATCCCCGCAATTTACACCCCTCACGGCTTTGCATTTGAAATGGATGTAAAAACGGCGCGCCGTTTTTTCTACCGACAACTCGAGCGCCTTGCCGCGAGATGGACTACCGAAATTATCGCCGTTTCCAATTCGGAAGCTCTCTCCGCCCTAACCCTTTCCCCTACAAATCGGGGTCTGTCCCCATCGAAAATCGGGGTCTGTCCCCATCGAAAATCGGGGTCTGTCCCCGTTTCGGTGGTGTATAACGGGATAGATGCAGATGCGCTTGACGGAAAAATGCAAGTTAGTGCGCCGCAATATGATGCAGTATTTATTGGACGTATTTGCAGACAGAAGGCGCCCGAAATTTTCCTGACTGCCTGCGAACTGATACTGAAAAAACGGCGCGCCGCGAAATTTGCAATCATGACCGCCTGGAATCCGGCGAAAGCGACGATTTCAATCCCTGAATCCCTGCGCGATTCAATCAAGATTTTGCCGGGCGGAGGAAAAGATGCCACCGCACGGCTTTTGCATTCCGCGCGTCTGCTGGCCATGCCGTCAAGATGGGAGGGATTTCCATATCTGATCCTCGAGGCAATGGCGGCAGGAACTCCAATTGTCGCAAGCGATATCGGCGGGGTTGGCGAAGCCGCGCGCAATGGCAGGGAGGCATTGCTCGTTCCGCCAAACAACCCGAAAGCACTGTCAGACGCAATGTGGGAAATTCTTTCGGATCCATCCCTCGCCGCCCGTCTCGCCACAAATGGACAATCGAGGGCGAAGGCGTTTGCGATAGATGAAATGATCGATGGCATTGCCGCAGCATACGAACGAAATTGCCATGGGTTCTTGCTTGAACTTGACAACTTCCCGGCGCTGCCGATACCGCAATCTTTGATGGTACAGACACATATCGCATCCATGCCTCCGATTCAAACATGGTCGCAAACATAAAGTTCAATGCGGGGCATAACTCGACATGGCTATGCAACCGCACCTATCACGGCAGACAACATGTCGCTTTCAGCCGGCAATGGCATGAAGATCGTTGTCGATGCCGGCGAATGGTACCGCCAGCCACACCACTATCTCTTCAATATCGCTGCGGCGAACGCGCCATCGGTGCCGTCGCGGGTGGGAATGCGCTCGGAAACGCCGGCGAGCGAAGCGGAGGGTTCTGAGGCAAGGAACTCTTCGACGAGCAGTCGATTCTCTTCCATCTCGATGCTGCAAGTAGAGTAAACAAGACGTCCGCCAGCACGCAACCGCGCGAAGCTTGCGCGAAGGAGCGCGGCCTGCGCAACACGCAATTTTTCAAGACGCCTGAGCGAGAAACGCCAGCGTGCATCGGGCCTGCGACGCAACACACCGGTATTTGAGCATGGCACGTCTAGCAAGATGCGGTCGAACGTCTTGCCTACAAGCACCGCGCAGTTTGTATCCGCAGCGTCTCCGGCTTCGCAATTGGCAATCGCTCCAAAACCGAAACGCATCATGTTCTGCCGAAGCGGTTCGAGGCGATCCTCGTGAAGGTCGAGGGCAAGCAGTTCGCCCTGTCCACAAAGGCGCGCCGCAATCTGCACGGCTTTGCCGCCAGGCGCGGCGCAGGCGTCTAGTACACTCATGCCCGGCGTGATTTCAAGAAGGTCGATCGCACCGAGTGTCGCCGCATCCTGCACCGCAAAGCGTCCATCGGCAAAACCGGGAAGCGATGCAGGCTTTACGCCATGCGGGAGTACAATGCAATCTGGGCGTGAAGGATGGACAGTGGCGGCAACGCCATCCGCAGCGAAAGCCGCAATTAGTTGTTCCGTTGAATCACGATCTGGAAGCGTCGCGATCACGGTATCGGCGGGAGTGTTATCCAGTTCGCAGAGACGGGTTGTCTCTTCTTCCCCGAAGCGCGCGAGCCAGCGGTTTACGAGCGAATCTGGATGCGAAGTACGCACGGCAAGCGGCTGGGAAGCAAGGTTCGCAAGAAGATCGTCATGGCGACGCAGTATGGCGCGAAGCACGGCGTTCACGAAACCGGAAGAACGGCGGGAAGCGATTTTCGCGGCTTCGACGGTCGCATCGATCGCGGCATACGCGGGAATCTCCGGAGCATACAGAAGCTGGAATGCGCCGATGAGAAGTGCCGCGCGTGTTTCGTCGTCTGGCATCCGCTTCACGCATTGTGAAACGACCCATTCGAGCGAACGGCGACGGCGCGCGCATCCGTACACAAGATCCATCACGAAACCATGATCAGTGGAATCGGTTATGAGGCGATCGGGGAAATCGCCTGTCGCCAGCCAGCGGGCGATAGCGAAAATAGCGGCGCGCCGCGAATCGACGCCTTGCTTGTTTCTCATTGGCGATGCGCCTCCACGCGCTTGCGGAGCTGGCCGCATGCGGCCGAGACCTTGCCACCGCGGGAGTGGCGCATGGTCACATTGATGTGGGCGTTTTCAAGAATGCGCTGGAAATCATCGCATTCGCGTGGTGTTGGCGCACGTCCGTCAAACTCCTTCACGGGGCTGAGGGGAATGAGATTCACGCGGCATTTGCGTCCGCGCAGCAACGAGACAAGCTGGTGAGCACGGGCGGAAGTGGCGCTTTGTCCGCCGACGAGCGTGTACTCGAAGGTGATGATGCGCCCTGTCGTCCCGGTGTATTCGTCGCACGCCTCGAGAAGCACGTCGAGCGGCCAGCGCTTGTTCACGGGCATGATTTTCGAGCGGAGATCGTCGTCAGGCGCGTGGAGTGAAACCGAAAGCTCGAACTGCAGTCCCTCGGCGGCAAGGCGCTTGATGCCCGGGACCACGCCGCAAGTGCTGATCGTGATGCGGCGCGCGCCGATTGCGAGGCCATCAGCGTTGTTGAGCGTACGAAGGGCGGCGAGGACATTGTCATAGTTCGCCATCGGCTCGCCCATGCCCATCACGACAATGTTCGAAACGCGCTCGCCAAGCGGGGCGAGCAGCTGTTCCGCCGCCATAACCTGGGCGACAATCTCCCCCGATTCAAGACTGCGAATGCATCCGCCCTGCCCGCTCGCGCAGAAGGCGCAACCGAAAGCGCAGCCGACCTGCGACGAAACGCACACCGTGCGCCGTCCGTCGGAAGCGGGGATGAGAACAGTCTCGACATGCTGGCCGTCGGCGCACGTGAAGAGAAACTTCCGCACACCATCCGGGGTACCGATCACATCCTCTGTCCTCAGCGGCGCGATATCGAACTCGGCGGCGAGTTTTTCGCGAAGCCACTTCGGCACCACTGGCATCGCATCCCACGAGGCCGCGAGGCGCACGTAGAGTTCATGCCATATCTGCTTTGCGCGGAAGCGGGGAATGTCATACCCCGCGCACCATGCCTCCCAATCTGCGGGCGAAAGGGAAAATGCATTGCGGAGCGCGGGGCGTTGATCGGTAGCGGTAGTTTCCATTCTGAAGTGGCTAGTCCTTGAAGGACTTCGCGAGTTCGGCGATGTGTTCGGGCGTGTTGCCGCAGCAACCGCCGATGAAGCGCACGCCGAGTTCGCGGAAAGGCTGGCACTTCGCCGCAAGGGATTCTGGAGTTTCGGGGAAGACGGACTTGCCTTCCTTGAGTTCGGGTATGCCGGCATTGGGCATGGCGATGATCGGGAAACCGGATGGAGCCGCGGCGCGAAGCTCGCGAACCACGTTCACCATGTGCTCTGGGCCGTTGCTGCAGTTGGTGCCGATCACGCATGCGCCTGCGGAAATCGCCGCCGGTGCGAAGTCCGCCGGATGGACACCCATCATCGAGGCATATCCGCCCTGGCGTGTGGGAGAGAAGGTAAAACTCGCGATAACGGGAAGGCCGGACGCCTCGCGCGCCGCGGAAACGGCGGCGCAGCATTCTTCCAGAATCGACTGTGTTTCGACAAGAATTGCATCCGCCCCACCCTCTTGCAGAGCCTTGGCCTGTTCCGCGAAAGCGGCTTTCACTTCATCCTCGGTGAGATCGCCGTACGGCTCCATCATCTCGCCAGTCGGGCCGACGCAGCCAAGCACCATGCGGTCGGGCCCGGAAACCTCGCGTGCGAGGCGTGCGGCGGCGCGGTTGATCTCAACTACCTTTTCAGCGCAACCCATGCGTGCGAGCTTGATGCGGGAGGCACCGAATGAGTTCGTCTTCGCGCACTGCGAACCGGCATCGAGATAGCGGCGAAGAATGCCCTTCACGACATCGGGATGAGAGAGATTCCACTCTTCTGGGCATTCGCCCAACTGAAGGCCAGCGGCCTGGAGCTGCGTTCCGAACGGTCCATCGGTGATGAATGTCTTGCCGGATGCAAGAGCCTGTTCAAGGAGGTTCGTGGTCATTGCGTAGTTCCTTTAGCATGAAATGAGTCAGAGGTCATTATATGCCATGCCATACTGAAAAAAAATCAAATTCATTGTCTTGAATAGCCTATGCAAATTGCACAATCAACTCGGACACCCCCGGCGGGCGCTGGCGGCACAGCCCGCCTCGTGGCGAGGCCCGGGGACCCGCGCCGTCCGAAGGGCGGCGCGGGCGGGCCGCCGCCCCGCCCCCACGGCGGCG
>JAZQOE010000137.1:0-11734 GCA_045627705.1 Kiritimatiellia bacterium
CCGGGGTCGCATGCGACCCCGGCCCCCGCGTTTTTTACACCGTTGGAAAACTAGTAGTCCTTCTCGGATGGCTCCTCGATGGCGGCGACGAGTTTCTCGACGATGGTCGTCGCGGTGATGCCTTCGGAGTCTGCCGCGAAGTTCGTGAGAATGCGGTGACGGAGCACCGGAATCGCCGCCGCGCGGATGTCGGCGCAACTCACGTGCACGCGGCCTTCGAGCAGTGCGCGCGCCTTCGCGGCAAGGATGAGGAACTGGCCTGCACGCGGACCAGCGCCAGTCGCGACATACTGCTTCGTGAACTCGGGAGCCTTGGGGTCGCTCGGGCGCGTGCCGCGGACCATGCGGATCGCGTACTTGATCACGTGGTCTGAAACCGGGATGCGGCGCACAACGCTCTGCAGCTGCATTACCTGGTCGCGGTTTAGCACGACTTCCGGCTTCTGTCGCGAGGTGACGGTCGTGCTCTTGATGATCGCCTCCTCTTCCTCCTCGAGCGGATAGTCAACCCAGATGTTGAACATGAAGCGGTCCTGCTGCGCTTCGGGCAGCGGATACGTGCCTTCCTGTTCGATCGGGTTCTGCGTCGCGAGCACGAAAAAGGGCGGCGCGAGTTCGTATGTCTGGTTGCCGACCGTCACGCGCTTTTCCTGCATGGCTTCGAGCAAGGCCGCCTGGGTCTTTGGCGGCGTACGGTTGATTTCGTCGGCGAGCAGCAGGTTGCAGAAGATCGGGCCCTTGATGAAACGGAAGCTCTTCGCGGAGGAGCCTTCGGTGTTTTCGAGGACTTCCGTGCCCGTGATGTCGGTCGGCATCAAGTCGGGCGTGAACTGCACGCGCTTGAATTCAAGGTCGAGCACCTTGGCAATCGTGCTCACGAGCAGTGTCTTCGCCATGCCGGGCATGCCGACAAGCAAGCCGTGTCCGCCGGCGACAAGCA
This sequence comes from Kiritimatiellia bacterium, assembly GCA_045627705.1. GTDB lineage: Bacteria > Verrucomicrobiota > Kiritimatiellia > RFP12 > JBMNHG01 > JBMNHG01. The sequence goes on from JAZQOE010000137.1 coordinate 941, forward strand.
CCATCAGTACCTGGTCAACGACTTCGCGCTGGCCTACGATCACCTTGCCGATCTCGCGGCGGATGCGGTCTGTGTTTTCGCGCATCGCCTTCACGAGCGCAAGGTCCTCCGCCGAAGTCGCTGGCGCGGCATCTGACGCCTTTGCCTTTTTCGATTGCTTGCCGGGCTTTGCCGATTGCGCGGGCTGTGCCGCTGGTTCGTCCTCGAAACGCATTTCGACTTCGCCGCCGAGGACGATGCTGGAGCCGTTTGCAAGCGCCGCGGTACCGATTTGGTTGCCATCTACCACGGTGCCGTTCGCGCTGTCGAGATCCGTAATCTTCCACGATGTCCCGTCGAAATCGAAGGTCGCGTGATGCCCTGAAACGATTCCGTCAGAGAAGGCGATGTCGCAATCGTCGTGGCGGCCGAACAAGACCGACGCCTTTCCAAACGCAGCGAGATCGGCGACAAGTTCCAGTGCGCCATCCCTGACCAGATAAAGCTTTGCCATGGTTATTCCGTTCGTTTTATTGCGGGTTAAAGTTCAAGTTCGCCGAGATTCTTCATTGCGTCGAGCACCCGGATTCCGTGGAGGGCGTCGTCATGACGCACTGGAATCATGCCCATCGTATCGCCGGGTCCAATCTCCTGGCGCACGATCTCGCGGGTGTTCTGAATAGCCCAGCCTGGGCCGACATCCTCGGAAAGCACGATCTTGATGCTGCGGATCTGGATGTCGGAACGCACCTCTGCGCTTTGCAGGGTGACAGGGCGCGACCGCAGTTCCTGGAGAAGAGTGCGGGCCTGGCCGGCGCGGCCTGTGACGCCCTCGCAACGCTCGATTTTCTTTTCGTTGAAAAAGCCGTTGGAAACGTCGATCTTTTCCTTGATCGATTTCTTGTCCTTGTCGGTAAGCGTGCTTTCCTTGCGCATCAGGGTGAGGCCTTCGACAAAGCGATTCTCGAAGAGCACCGCGAGGTCGTATTTGCCCGAGGGAAGGCCCTTGAAGTAGAAGCTGCCGTCGCTGCCCAGCGAGGCGAGATAGACGGACTGCCACTTGTCCTGCGGGATCGCGAAGACGCCCAGGACTTCGCCGCCCTTGACGATGCCGCGTAGCCCGCCTTGCGCCTCTGGATCTTTTTCCGTGTAGAGCTTCGAGGACTGCTGTGTGCCCGTGTATGGCGACGGCGCACCGGGCGTGACGGGATGCCCTGCAAACGCAATCGCCGCCGCAGATACGATGCAAGCCAATGTAGCAAGTGTTCTCATGGTAACGCGATGTTCCCTGTCGGTGCATGAATGGCCGGCGGCGCCTAGACAAGACAACCTCGCCGCCCCACACATGGACATTGGCTAGTTTCGCATGTTGAGTGGCTAAAATCCAATAAGAATTTTCATGGGATTGCCGCGGTGTCCGGCGTGCCGTCGAAAACTGATTCATTGCGGGGGATGAAATCGCTATAATCCATGCCATCATGTTCCGCTTTCCGCATGCAAATCTGTTCGGGCGCTTTCTTGTGGCCGCCGCGCTGGTTGTCGGCGCCTTGGTGTCGTCGGGTTCCGCCGAGTCATTCCTCCGGCTCCAGGTCGATCGCGACAGGATCTACCTCGGCGAATCGTTCATGCTGTACGCGAAGGTGTCGGGCGATGACGCCGCAAAGGCCGAACTCGATCTCTCGCAGTTGCGCGACGCCGAAATCCAGCGTTTCGCCCCGCAGTCGAGTCGCTCGATGTCCATCGTCAACGGCAAGGTCACAAAGGATGTCTCGATCACGTATCCAATCGCGGTAAAGCCCACGAAGGATGGCGAGTATCGCGCGGGGCCTGTCAGGCTGACCGATAACGGCAAGACCACCACTGCAACCGCCGCCACCGTCACGGTCGTTGGAATCGAAGAGCAGGACTACGTGCGGATTGCGGTCGTCCCGTCCGGCGATACGCTTCTCGTCGATGAGCCATTTACCGTGACCTTCACCGTCTCGATCGCCGAAATACCAGACCATGCGTCGCTCGAGCCGATTCATCGCGAGATACCGCCACATATCGATGCGGGGTTCCTTGAAATCGAGGATGTAGATGGTTTGAAGGTTCCCGACATAAGCGCGATTCTAAACCGCCTGGTGTCGCGCAACCGCAATGAACCCGTCTTCGAGATCAACGACTATAAATCCCGCGAAATGGGCTTTGGCTTCGGCATGTTTGACATGGACGACCCATTCCGCGCGCGCCCGATTCCGTTCCGTATCCCGCCAAAGCATGTCGAAACGCCAGATGGAAGCCGCTGGGAATATTCAATCGCGCTGGACTATGTGGCGAAGAAGGAAGGCGACTACACCTTCGGCCCCGTAACCTTCAAGGGGAAGGTCATAACCGGTGTCGAACGCCATGATGGCGGCGGCGCTTCCGCTGTTCCCACCGATGTCTTCGCGATCGGCCCCGCTGCGACAGTCCGAGTGGTCCCGCCGCCGGAAGAGGGACGCCCTGATTGGTTCGTCGGTAGCGTCGGGCGCGCCATGAATGTCCATGCCGAACTTGACACCCCGATCTGCAAGGTGGGCGACCCGCTCACCCTCGACCTGCGCGTGACCGGCGATATCTCCCTCGACAACCTGCGTCCTCCGATCCTTTCGCTCCAGCCTGAAATCACTGCCGACTTCCGGGTGTACGAGGATGACGTAAATAACACGCAGATCGAAGGCGGCCGCAGCTTCAAGTACCGCGTGCGTCCGCTCAAGGAAGGCACCCTTGAATTTCCGCCGATCAAGCTCGCCTATTACGATACGGCGAAGAAGGCTTACGAGACGGTCATGACCGATCCGATTCCCGTCCAGGCCCATGCGACTACGCAGATCGCCAGCGAGACGGTTGATTCCGGCGATGGCGATGACGGCGAAAACGGCGCGCCGCTTTCCGATGCCGCTTCCGCCGCGCGTTCGATCGGTATCACGATGACGCCCAAGGGCTTCTCGACGCAGTCGCTTCTTCCCCCGCTTCGTCCGCTTGTCGCTGCATTGCTAATCCCGCCTTTCGCATCTCTTGCCGCATGGCTTCTCTCGTTCCTTTGGAAATCCCGCGATCGAATCCGCATCCGCTTCGAACGCAGTGGCGCGCGCTCTTGCGCGATCCGCGAGATCAAGGCGGCGTGCCGCGAATGCATGCAACCCGCCGCGGCCGGCGATGACATCGCAAAGAGAATTTCCTCCGCCATGCGTTCGCTGATCGGTGCAAAGTGCGGAATCGAAGGCGTGGCGCTTTCGCCCGATGAAACACGGAATGCGCTTGTCGCCAAATCGTATTCCACGGCGGTCGCAGACGATGTCCGCGCCCTTCTTGCCGCGCTCGACGAGTTCTCGTATCGTCCGGGCGGGGCGACTGCGGACGAAGTGCGCGAGTTGTGTCCGCGGGCGCTTGAGGTTGTCAACGCCCTCGAAGGCCGTTCACGCGCCGCGCATGGCGTGAAGGCGGGATCGATTGTTCTCGCCGTCCTTTTCGCGACTGGCATTTCCGCCGATGAACAGTCGCGCGCTTTCGCATGGGACATGGCGAATGCCACGATGTCCAGGGCGAATACGGCCGAGGACTTCGAGTCTGCGGCGGAATTGTATGTGGGAATGGTTGACGACGGAGCGCGCAATGGGCCGTTGTTCGCGAATCTCGGCGTGGCGCTGTTGATGGCGGGTGATGGGCGCTATGCCGAAACGGCGTTTGCTCGCGCCGAGCGATATGCGGGGGCTTCTCCGGAACTTGAGTCCGGCATCAGGGCCGCACGCGCGATGGCGGCTGGTTCGCAAGACTCGCAGCCGCATTGGTCGCGCATCGTCTTCTTCTGGCACTTCGCGCTCGCCACGCCAACGCGCGTGCAGATCGCGGCCGCGGGATGGTGCCTCTTGTGGCTGGGCGTAATGATTAGGATTATTGCCGGGGCGGCGCGCCGCAAGGGCGGTTCGCTTGCGGCAACGCTCATGGTAGCTGGCGCGATCGCGACGCTTGTCTTTGGAACGAGCGCGACACTCACGATAATGCAGGAGCGCTCTGACAAAGGATTCCAGTTGACATCGACGGAGGTCCAGGATGGCAGATGAACCCAGGGTATTTTCCGTCAGCGAGATAACCAAGTGCATCAAGAACACCCTTGAGGACACTTTTGGCTACGTCTGGATCGAGGGCGAGATTTCCGGCGCGCGGCAGTATGGTTCCGGCCATACCTATTTTTCGCTCAAGGATGCCGGGGCGCAGATCAGCGCCGTGCTTTTCGCCGGCGCCGCCCGCACTGCCGGCAACGTGGCGATCAAGGACGGGCAGCTTGTGCGCGTGTATGGCCGGATGACAGTTTACGAGGCACACGGCGGATATCAGATCGTCGTCGCGAAGATTCAGCTCGCCGGTGTCGGCGAGTTGATGGCGCGATTCGAGGAACTAAAGCGCCGCCTTGCCGCGGAAGGGCTTTTCGACGAAGAGAGGAAGCGTCCGCTGCCTGGTTTCCCACGTCGCATCGGAATCGTTACCTCGCGCGATGGCGCCGCCATACGCGACGTGCTTTCAACGCTCGACAGGCGCTTCCCCGATTTGCACATCGTGATCGCGCCGACGCGCGTCCAGGGTGCGGGAGCCGAAAAGGAAATCGCGGCGGCAATCGATTTGCTCAACGCATGGGGCGGACCTGCCAGGCCGGCGGATTCACCTTGTCCGCCACTCGACGTGTTGATCGTGACGCGCGGCGGCGGTAGCCTGGAGGACCTTTGGTGCTTCAACGAAGAGGTCGTTGCACGTGCCGTGGCGCGTTCGAGGATACCGGTGATTTCGGCTGTCGGCCATGAAATCGATTTCTCGCTCAGCGATTTCGCTGCGGACAAGCGGGCGGCGACTCCAACCGCCGCGGCGGAAATCGTGATCCGTCCGAAGGCGGACTTCACTGGCGCGATCGAGAACTGCGAGACGCGCATGGCCAATGCCATGCGGAAGTCCGTCGCATTGCTGCGGGGCAGGGTTGATGCGGCGCGCGTGAACCGCGTATTCAGCGAGCCTGGCCATGCCGTGGAAAGCCTCGCCCAGCGCGTTGACATGCTTGAGGCGCGTCTGCGCACTTCGCTTGACAACAGGGTCAATGCGTTGCACCGTCGCCTCGACGCCGCATCGTCTCGAATCACGACGCGCCAGGCCGCGCAGATTCCCGCGATTCGCGCCAGTGTCATGGCGCTCGATACTCGGATGCGGCAGGCCGCGAATGCGGCGAGGGAAAAAGCGGCGCGCCGCTTGACGGGTGCTGCCGTCCATCTACAGGCGATCAATCCGCTTGCGGTGCTGGACCGCGGTTACAGCCTGACGCGCCTCGAGGACGGCACGTTGCTTGCCGATCCTGCGCAGGCGGCGCCGGGCGCTCGCATTGTGACGCGCCTCGCTAAGGGCGAGGTCAAATCCATCGTGGATGGTGTACCGGTCCGCAAGCCGCCGTCTCACAAGAAACGCGAAGCGTCGAACGATGCGTCGCAACTGCTGCCAGGCTTCGATTGATGCGCTGGCGGGAATCGCGGCGCTTTCCCCGAATTGGATTTAGTGCCGACTCCTTGGTGATGGTGCTAAATGGGGGATGGGGACAACATGGGATGTCGGCGCCCGCGGGATCGGCGCGGCGCTACGCCTTGTGGATGACCACGATTTCCTCTTTCGCGACCGCCAGATTGCGGCGCGGCGTGCGGAGCCGCTTGAGGAGGAGTTCAAGCGTGGCGATTTCGGAGGGGCTGGCTTCGCGGTTGCTTTCGATGAGATCCATGATCGCGAGCTCTAGTTTCTCGATGGAGACGCCCGGCTTTGTCGAAATTAGGAAACGCCCGGTCGAAACCTCCAGAAGGCTGATCCACGGAATCGTCCGCAGCAGCGGACTGTTCTCGACGACCACGAGCGACTTGCCGTCTGCGGCGGGGATTTCCTCCACTGCGGGACGGACCCCGTCCGGCGTCGAAACAAGTGCCTCGACCACCTTGACGATCGCCGCCGCGCGGTCCGAGTCGATGGTGGCAAGCAACGCCAGTATCCTGTCGGGAAGAGTGGTTGTCACGGGATGGCTGGGCTCCGCGAACTTTGCGGGACGGCCTCCGCGGCTGGGATGCTGATCGTTGGACTTTGTCAGTTTCATGGTTGGCTAGATTCTCTCAAAGAAGAGCGGTAGTGTCAATAAAGGTTGGACATGTTGTACAACATGGTCGGTCGCATCATGGGGTGAATTTCGCCGGGAGCGGAATGTGCCTCACCCGTCGGCCGGTGTCGGCCTCGCGCCCGGCGAGCAACCTGCCCTCGCAATCGCGGAGCGTCAACGATATGCCGTATTCGACTCCGGGTCTGCAATGCGCGGGCAGGTGGAATGCCCTGTCGATCACCTGTATCCCGTCGGTTCTCCCGAATTCGACCGCCACGCGATCAACGAGGGAGGAGATCCTTGGCTTGTCCTCGTAGATGATTTTGCCGTCCAATGTGATGCCGGTCGACAGGCATGTCGATACGAGCGTCTTCAACGAACACGGCACCCGCAGATAGTATCGCATAGTGACGATGCGGCCCTCGGTGTCGTAGCCCAGCATTTCCGCGCCGCACAGGGTGATGCCTCTCGGGAACGACACCTCGTGCCCCATTTGCGTCAGGTGTGAGGATTCAACGTAGCCGATCCACGGCAGGCAGGTATCGCCGAGTGGCCGACTGTTGTCCGGCAATGCGGAGACTGAATTGTCCGAATCGGCCGCGAGGGTGAAACCGGCAAGCGAAAATTGTGTGTCTCCGCTAGAGCGGAACCGGAAGCGGTATGGCTCGAGCGGTGGCGTACGGGTGGCGCGGGGAGTGGTGATGCAAAAGCGGCGCGGGACGGAATCCACGTCGAACTTGCCGACAATGACGCCGTTCACGTCCAGCCAGACTGTGTCGCTTGTTCCCGGCTTGGTGGAAAGCGTGAAGCTGGCGAATGGGTTCGCGGCGGCGAGGTCGCTTCGGACTAGGCGGAAGTGTTCGGAGCTGCCTTCGGAATCGGCAGACAGGCGCATGAGCCTGAAGTCATCGTCCTCCGCCACCGGCGTGAAGAAACCATCGACCGATGGCCCGTACTCCGGCAGCGGCATGCCGTGAAACGGCCGTTTGTCGATCAGAATCAGCGCTTCGGGCCAGAGCTGGCGCAACAGTCCCGCCATGTACGATGGGGCGTCGTAATATCGCGCCTGGAAATCGGCGTCTTCCATCCTTGCCGTGAAAATCGGGTAGGTTCCGCCCCATGCGTATACCGAGAGGCGTTTCGTGCCGGCGATTTGAAGCATGTGTTCCGAGGTGAGGTCGCGTGAGCCGATCGGCAGGATTGCGAGGACGTATGGCTTGCCGTCGGAGTCGAGGGTATCGAGGGCGCGGATGGCGGCGCTCTGCGAGACGTCGCGGATCGGGCGTTTGCACGAGTATAGCCCGGGGCGTCCGTAGGCGGCCGCTTCGATGGCGAATAACGCCGCGAGCGCGCATGCCGCGAATGCGCGCGGCAGGGCGGGGAAGCGCTTCCGCGCGTCGTCCGCGAACGACGCTGCGGCTGCGCAGAGGAAGATCATCGGGAACAGGGAAAAGCGCGAGACCACCCGGAATCCTGCGAGGGCGGGGATGTGCCCGTGGAGGAATCGAAAGAGCGCGTTCGGCGCCTTCGCCATGACTACGCCATCGATTATGTCCGGGCCGAGACTCATCGCGAAGCCGAATATGGCCGCGGCACCAAGTGCGTCCATCATGCGTTCGCCGGCTGCGCGTTGGCGGAAAAGAATCGGCGCGAACGACAGCGCGACCATGACAACGATTGCCTGCGACTCGATGGCGATGGCGGTGCCTGGCAGCAATCCCGTGCGTACGCAGATCATGGTCGCCACGAAGATCGCGGCAACCGTGGACGAAAGCGCCAGAAATGCGGTCTCGATCCGTCGCCATGCGGGATCGTCGCTTCGCCAGCGGCGCAGGGCGAGGTGTCCGGCGGCTCCGAGCAGCAACGCGAGCGTCGGGTAGACGGACATTTCGTCTCGGTGTGCAGGGATATTCGGAATCAACCGTGGCACGGAACTGGAATGCAGGTACGCCAGGGGTTCGACGATGTGTTTCGAGATTTCCTTGATGTCGCGGAATAGGGCGTGGCCATCGAGCATGGTGGCGTATGGCCAGAGCCAGATTGCGGCAATGGGCAGGGCGACCGCCGCCGCGACGAGTGCCGGCAGCCAGAATTCCCGCCACGAGCGGAGCGCGCGCGGGTGGCACGCGAAGAACGCGCATGCGATGAACGGCATGGCGAACATCGCGAAGACTGCCTGGTAGAGTTCGCTCGTCGCCTGCAGCCAGAGCGCGATAGCCGCGCCGACGGCGTAGCCGATGCTCGGGCACTGCGTGAAGCGGAGCAGGAAGAAGAGCAGCAGCACGACGCCGAAGCAGAGTTGCATGTTGAACTCGACCACGTAGGAAAGGCGGTACGGCATCGCCGTGAAGAAGAGCGCGCCGAGCAGCGATGCCGCGCCCGAGCGCCCGAGGGCGCGCATGAACGCCCAGAAGCAGAGGCCGGAGAGGGCCCAGAAGAATGCCATCGTGACATGGTACGTCCAGACCGCATTCAGTCCGCACGCCAGCAGCGGCGCGGCGAAAAGCGCCTGCGGCCAATGCAGCGCCTCGAAGTAGAATGCGCCGGAGTACGGGTAGTACATGTTGGTGTCGCCATGCGGCGGCAGCAGGTGGCCGGAGAGGATCTGGCGCGCGGCGAACTCGAGCTTCCATGCATGGAACGGCGGATCCCAGTGGTCGAGCACTTCGCACCCCGGCGAGCTGAGCCATGGCCACGTGAAGGCGACGACGGCGGCGATGCAGAAGAGGAGCACAAGCGGCGCGCGCCGCCAGGGTATGCGCGGGAATGCATCCTGCGATGCAAGATCGCTGACGTCGGTTTGCATGGCTTGGAATCCGTGTTTAGAAGAGGTATCGAACCGAGCAGGCGAGGGCGGCGAAGACTGAGCAAGCGATTGTCGTAATGCGTTGGGTGTGCATGGTGTCCTTTTGTTTTCAGAGCAGGTCTGATTCGTTCGGGTTGGTGCAGATGAGGATTCCCTGAAATGCGAGGAGTCCAGGGAACAGGCGTGTCAGGCCGCGCACGAAGTGGATGAGCGGCTTGAAGAAGGCGTGTCGCGTGATTGGGAAGATGAGCGGGAACGGGATGTCCGTCACATCGCGTTTATCCACGCGTAGTCCGGACTTCTTGGCGAGTTCCTCCATCGAACGGAGCGTGTAGAAGTGGAGCGACTGCTCGTCGAGGATGCCGCGGTGGTGCAGCGGGAAGGTTCCGAAAAGCACGCGCATCCGCGTGCGCAGGTTGACGAAGTTTGGAAGCGAGATGAGAAGGACTCCGTCCTTGCGCATGCGTTTCTTGAGGCGCGAGAGGAAGTCGCCGGGATCGACGAGATAGTGCAGGATGTCGGCGGCGAGGACGATGTCGTACTGCCCTTCGAGCGGGATGTCGTCGAGCTTGTTCAGGTCGGCGAGGTAGGCGTGTTCGAAAAGGTCGCCGTTCTCGCGGACTGCGTGCGGGTCAAGGTCCACGCCATCCAGCCTCGCTCCCTTCTCGCGCAGTACCGACGCGATTGCGGCGCATCCGAAGCCGAGGTCGAGGATGCGGCTGCCTTCGAGCTTGAGCTTCGCGAGGTGCTTGAGCGCGAGCGAGTGCGACGAGAACGGGTCGGTAAGCTTGCGTGCGTCGACGAGCCGCCGCGGGGCGATGTCGTAGCGGTTGAGGTGCAGCGCGTGGATGCGGTGGAGGAGGTAGGCCGACGCGCTGCAGAGGCAGTGCAGACCGTACGAGACTCCTTCCACGTGGCAGACTTCGTCGCCGTAGTGCGTGGGTATCGGGATCTCGATCACGAGGGCGCGCGCGGCGTGGGCCTGGAAGAGGATGTGGGAGTCGAAGTGCCATTCGTCGCTGTTCCGCCAGAACGGGACGCGCTTCAGGAATCTCGTGGAGTAGCCGCGGTAGCCGGAATGGAATTCAGAAAGGCGGAGGCCGGAAAGCAGGTTTTCGACGTCGGTGAGGAAGATGTTCGCGAAAAACTTGTAACGTGGCATTCCGCCCTTCAGGGCGTCGCGGCGCTTGATCATGCGCGAACCAATTACGACATCGGCGCAATCGTCGACGAGCGCGCGGAAGAGGTCGGGCAGCATCTCGGGTGCATACTGTCCGTCGCCATGCAGCATGACGACGGCGTCCAGGCCATTGTCGATCGCGTACTGGTAGCCGAACTTCTGGTTGCCGCCGTACCTGCGGTTCACGCGGTTCCTGAAAATCTTCAGCTTCCCGTACGGGTCGCGGAACGAAAGGGCGGCGCGCGTTGTTTCATCGGTGGAGCAGTCGTCCACGACATACACGACCTCCGCCTCGCGCCATACCTCTTCCGGGATGCGCCGCAACGTGTCACCGAGGAACTTCTCGGCGTTGTACGAAAGGATGAACACGCCGAGCCGCTTCCCCTTGGCGGAGAAGCTTTCTGTGTCGATGTCTGTCTGGGCGTCTTGCATGGTTTTTACTAGAAACGCAAAAATGCCTTTGTTTCTGTGTTGCAAGAATCGTACAATACGAACCTCGCGCTAATCAATGTATTTACGCAGAAATAAATTTTAGCGGGTGTTTCTATGTTGAACCGTATCTCTTCGCGTTTAGTCCATAGATTGATGTGCGGGCGGAGGTTCGGGGAGAGGGAGAGACTCTGGCGCGGTCAGCCCCATGGCCTCGATGGCTCCCCGCGATGACTTCGGGATCGGCTCAAGCCTCCATCCGTC
>JAZQOE010000138.1:0-22516 GCA_045627705.1 Kiritimatiellia bacterium
GAAGGGCGTGGACACGCTCGATCACGAGGAAGTGCGGAAGGTGCTACAGGGGCATGGCAAACTTGAACTGCCTGTGATGTTGCGGTGCAAGGTGAGGCATTTCACGAAAGGCTTCGCGGTCGGGACGAAGGGTTTCGTGGATGGAGTGGTCGAAAAGTTCGCGGGACACTTCAGCGAGGGCAGGAAGACGGGCGGCTACGGCATCGGGATGTGCAGGGAGTGGAACGGGATAAGAATCTGCTCCGCGAGGCGGCTGCAGAAGAACCCGGTGACGATGGCGTAAATGGCTTGTAAGCAGAAGGATGAATGAGATGATGAAAAAGAGGAAAGTGCTTAAATGGACAGACTATTTAAGGACAAATCGTTACTGACAAGACCATTTAAGGGCCTTTGTATCCCATTCAAGGCCAGTTTATGTTACATGGGCAGCAATCAATTCCGAACCTTATGAACGCAGGATTAGGGCCTGTTTGCGCTTCAAGCGATAATTCGTTTGCCTTCACATTCAGATAGGCGAGCCCCACAGATCCCAACCCCCAATCGCGACGAAATATCATCTTTCCATATCGTGCCCTGACGATTTCTCCTGACTCGTTTGTCTCGCACCTTAGCCGCATGATGTAATACTCGTGATCATCAAGGCGTTTTGAAAACTCGCCTTTGTAAAAACCGTCCTTATCGAACACGCCATACGATACCTCAATGCGATTGGTCGTAAACTCAAGCCCTTCCGGGACGCACTTGTCTGAACCAAATTCGCTTTGAACGTTATACGGCCTGCGGGCAAAACCCGAACCGGAATCCAATGCAGTTAGCGACACCACGTTGGTGTAGGCGCTTTCCCTGTATGTGCCCTCGGGGAAGAAAAGAGACTCCACCCGGATATCTCCATGTCGCCCCTCGCCATACGGAGGAAGCCAGTCTGCGCATTCACAGTCAAAGTCGCACCGCAGAGAAACGTTTTGATTACGAAGCGGCAAATTCAATTCGCCCAAGGCCATCGGCACAGGATTTGAGATCCTCGTCAGGCGAAGCTTAAGACAATTCCCTTCGTCTATTTCCGGACACGTATTTCGCCAGAAGGAGGGATAATAACCGCCTCCCTCAAGGCGAATCTCACACATCTTGAGAATCCTGAGATCGCAGTAAGGATGCAATTCGCCGTCTTTGTCCGTCGTTCCCCTGATCCTGTTAAAAGGACCCGTTAACAGGATGGAGACATTAACGCCAGCCGCCGGCTTGCCTTTTTCGTCAACCACCGCAATCACCGTGCTTTCCGTCTTTTTATATGTGTCGTAGGGAATGCATAACACGTCAACGACAGGTGCAATCGTTAGTCCGACTGCCGACCCGCCGACAATCGCGAATGGCGCAATTATGGCAAGCGGATTCATGTGCGAATCGTTCGCATGCCACGCCTCATTCACAAGTCGGAATTGACGCTTCGTAAACAGGAAATATTCGCCTGTCCGATTATTAGGGTCAGAAACAGAAACACATCCGGAAACCATCAAGACTAGTACGGCACCCGCCAGGAATTTTTGGGGGACAGACCACAATTTTAGCGCTGTAAATACTTGACGGAAGACACGTTGGATGGTTGTCGCCCTATTCATCGTCGCGCAGGATCTTGCGGGTGAGAATGTCCTTGTCAGCGAAATTCTGGAAGAGGCCTGGCGCGGTTTCGAGCCTGATGCCGTCTTCGGTCTGCGAATCGTAAACGCCCCTGTAGGTTCCGTTGGCGGTGGTAATCTCGAAGTCGGGGATGAAGCGGCGCTTCAGCGCGACATGGAGCGTTGCGGTTTCGCCGCGGGTGATCACCGCCTTCTGCGACTTTTCGAAATATCCCTTGCGCACGAAGCGCAGCTCACATTCGCCGGCGGGAAGCGCTTCGACGGGGAAGAGCGCCGAGACGTTGGTTGTCTCGCCATCCTTGGCGGCTGTCACGCCGACTTTGCGGCCGTTGACAAGCACCGTCACATCCGAAGGCTCCGTGGTCAATTCGAGACGGCCCGTATTCGACGAGAGGCGGAACTCTTCGACCTTGCGTTCGCCGCGGCCGAGGGCGACCGTGCGGGCTTGCGGATCATGTCCGGCCTTTTCGACTCTCACGCGATATTCGCCAGGCTTGATGTCGAGGATCGAGTGTGGCGTTTCTCCCTGGAACTGGTTGTTGATGTAAACGCGCGCGCCATCGGGAATGGAAACAATCTGCAGTGCGGCGGGGAGTGGCTCCAGGGCGATGTTCATCGACTGCGTTTCGCCGGCTGCGAGACGGATCGTCTGCTTCGCCTCGACATAGCCATTGAGCCGCACGGAAAGTTCATGGTCGCCAACCGTGATACGATCGACGGTGCATGGCGCTGGGCCGCGCGGGATGCCGTCGAGCAGCACTTCGGCTCCATCGGGTTCGCTCGTGACTTCGAGAGTTCCGGAATCGGAAGCGAGATCCAGCGCGATCTTGCGTGGCGAGCGATCGGTAAGTTCGACCTCGACCTCCTTGGGCTGGAAGCCGGTGGCTGCGATGCGGACGCGGTGGACTCCAAGGCGAATCGTCGTCGCGAGCAGCGGCGTAACGCCGAAGCTTGCTCCGTCGATCGAGACTTCCGCTCCGGCTGGTGCGCTTTGGACAAGCAGGAGCCCGCGCATGGCCTCGAGTTCGGCCTGGACGGGGAAGTGGATGCCGTCATTGAGATCGACAGTCTTGTGGTAGTCCTCGAAGCCTGGCTTCGAAAGGGTCACGAGATACGTGCCAGCCTTGAGGGCGTCGATGACCAGCGGAGAGGTGCCGCGAAGCTGGTGGTTTACATAGACCTGTGCGCCCGCTGGCTCCGACGAAACATTGATCGATGCGGTCGCGGGAGGCTCGGCCGCGAAGAGCGGAATGGCGGCGAGCAGCGCGAGAATACGGAAGAGCGATTTCGCGAACATCTTCATTTCCTCGTCTTCAGGCGGTTTTCGACATCGAGGAGCTTGCGCTCGGCCTCGGCATGGCGTTCATCGTCGCGGTCGGGAATCATCGCGAGCAAGACGCGCAGTTCGGCGGCGGCCTCGTTCCAGTTTGAAAGGTTGATCGCGCGATCCGCGAGGAATCGCTGTTCGGCATGGCGGCGGTCGAGTTCCTCGGTCGATTCGCGGAGGCCGGCGACGACTTCAGGGTAGAAGTCCGGCTTTGGATCGACTGTGTCGAGGTAGAACTCGGCCTCGCGGTAGGCGCGGATCGCCGTGGAGAGATTCTCGTAGGCGACATCGCGCTCGTCCTGCTTCTTGCGGGCGAGGTGGAATGCGTCGTCGGCCAACTCGATCAGGCGTTCGCGTGAGAACTGGATGGCCCAGATGCCGAGTTCGTTCTTGCCGAAGGTTTCGAGGCGTTCGCGGATATCCTTGAATGCCTCTGGCTCTACACGGTTCGATACGCGGCAGCGGTGGGCGCGCTGGTCGATGACGACCTGGATGTCGAAGGTGTCCCAGATGCCGTCGCGCGGGACGCCGGCGTATGTTTCATCGAGATGGAAGAATCCGCTGGCTTCGAGTTCGCGGGCGACAGTGAAAACGAGGTTCGAGGCCACGATCTTGCTTTCGCGGACATGGCGGTTTTCGTTCAGGTCGTCGATGTTCACAGAAAGACGTCCGTCCGGAGCGAGGATCATCTCGTAGCGGAAGATGTTGTTGGTTGTCGCCTCCACCTTTTCGTAGCGGAGCGAGACGAAGCGCGGGTTGCGCGGGCCTGGTGCCGGACGGGTTTTTGCGCGTGTCGCGGAATCATCGGGGCGCATGAAGACCGCCCAGCCTGCTATCAGGAGAATCGCGGCGGCTACAACCCATAGTATCGGCCGGAGCGAAAGGCGTTTCTCGGCTTTATCCGCCGCGCGGCCGAGTCCGAGATCGATTGGGCCGGATGGCTTGGATTGCGCTGCCGGTGCTGGTGCGACCGGCGCGGGCGCGGCGGGGTTCGCGTCTGGCGCGACAGATGGCTTGACCGATGGGGCCTTCGGAGCCGAGGCGGGGATGTTTTCCGTCTTGAGGATCGTGTCACCGACGAGCACCAGGTCGCCTGGTTCGAGGCGTTGCTCGGTCACGGGCTTGTCATTTACGAGCGTCTGGTTGGCGCTGCCGAAATCAAGGATCCAGAGCGAGGAATCGTCGTGGAATTCAAAGCGGCAATGGCGGCGCGAAAGCGCGGGGTCTTCGAGGACGATATCCGATGAACTCGACCTGCCGAGTGTCGAGCCTTCCGGAGGAATCGCGATGCGGCGGCCGGCATCGGGTCCATTCGTCACTATTAGATGGAATGTTTCTGGCATGTCGCCTCCTTACATCAGGTTCCCCATGACCTGTCCGAGAATCGGGCCGAGCAGGACGATGAATACCGCGGGGAAGATGCATAGCATGAGCGGGCCGAGAAGCTTGACCGGCGCTTCGTTCGCGAGTTTTTCCGCGCGCGAAAAGCGCTTCTGCCGCATCTGCTCGGATTGGATTCGCAGAATGGAACCGATGCTTACGCCCAGTTCGTCGGCCTGGATCAGGGACTGTGTTACGGAGCGGAGTTCCGGAAGATTCACTCGGTCGCCCATTGCCTTCAGCGCGATCCGCCGAGAAGTGCCGAGCTGGATTTCGTGGCTCATTCGGATGATTTCCTCTCCAAGCGGGTCGATCTTGCGCGACTCGACACTGCGCTGGAGGGCGCTCATGAAATCCATGCCGGCCTCGACGGAAAGTGTGAGGAGGTCGAGCATGAAGGGAAGGGCGCGGCGGATTGAATTGTGGCGCTTCTTGATCGACGCGCGAAGCCAGAGCATCGGCTTGAGCGCGAGGAGGAGCACGCCGGCTACGCAAAGCAGCGCGCAGTTGCCGGCGATTGTCTCGTCGAGGCGCGCGAATACAACCATGAGGAGGCACCAACCAAGCCCGAGGACGACAGGGTGGAGGATGCGAAGCGCGAGGTATTCAGTCGCGGAGAGGAGGCCGTCGAAACCGGCGGAGGCGAGTTGGCGGTCTGCATTGTCGCGAGCGCGGTCGAACGACGGGCCGGAGACAAGCGGCGTCACATTGGGGACAAGCGGGAGAAGCAGGCGGAACGAAAGCGGGAGCGTACGTTCCTGCTGGCGGCCATCGGCGAGCGTCACGTAAGTGATCTGACGCGCCATGTTCGCGCAATACCACGCGAGACCTGCCGCCGCCGCGCCCCAGAATACCGTCGCGAGAGTGGAAAGAATCGATGTCATGGGAAACTATTTTACGAAACCTTTGGTGCGGATTCAACAATCCTTGTTATCCGATGATGTTTGGGGAAATTTGCAATTGATGACGGATTGCCATCGGTAACGGACGATGCTACAATCCCACGTTTCTCTTACCAACCTTGGGAGACAATCGATGGGCGGATATTTCGGAGCCGCGGTCCGTGGCAATTGCGCGGCAGACGTCTATTTCGGGACAGACTACCATTCACACCTTGGCACGATGCGCGGTGGACTTGCGTTCTTTGGGCGCGAAGGGTTTTCACGTCGCATCCACGATATCACCAACGCGCAGTTCCGCAGCAAGTTCGATCTCGACTATGCGCGTATGTCCCAGCAGGAGCCCTTTTCCGGTATCGGCGTGATCAGCGACTACGAGGACCAGCCTCTCCTGATCGATTCGATCCACGGTACGTACGCGATCGTGACCGTCGGAAACATCACCAATCTAAATGAACTCGCCAGGGAGTATTTCGTCACTCGCCATGGTCACTTCGGCATGACCGACGGACATGGCGTGAATCCGACCGAGATGGTCGCCTCCCTCATCAATTCCCAGGATTCGTTCGAGGCCGGCATCGAGTATGTCCAGCGCAAGATCGAGGGTTCGATGTCGCTGCTTATCCTGACGGAGCGTGGCGAAATCTATGCGGGCCGCGACTTCTACGGCCGTACGCCGATGACGATCGCCAAGCGCGAGTTCGACTCGCAGTCGGATGTCAACCTCCCGCCTGGCTACGCGATTACACTGGAGACGAGCGCTTTCCCGAATCTCGGTTTCCATTCGTGCCATGAACTCGGCCCCGGCGAGGTCGTCCGTATGACGCCCGATGGCTATGAGACAGTCGTCCAGCCAAAGCAGGAGATGCGGATCTGCACCTTCCTATGGGTCTATTATGGCTATCCCGCCTCGACATACGAGGGCGTGAATGTCGAGGTCGCGCGCAACCGCTGTGGAGCGGCGCTCGCCCGCGCGGCAGGAGTGCCTGGCGCCGATATGGTTTCAGGCATTCCCGACTCTGGTATCAGCCACGCCCTTGGCTATGCGCGCGAGGCAGGGATTCCATACGGCCGTCCGTTCGTGAAGTACACGCCGACATGGGCGCGCAGTTTCATGCCGCAGAACCAGGTCAAGCGTGACGAGGTCGCCGGCAAGAAGCTGATTCCGATTCCAGATTTGATCCACGGCCGCAAGCTTGTCTTCTGCGATGATTCGATCGTGCGCGGAACACAGTTGCGCGAGCAGGTGAAGCGTCTCTACGATGACGGCGCAAAAGAGATGCACATGCGCATCGCATGCCCTCCACTGCTCTTCGGCTGCAAGTTCCTGAACTTCTCCCGCTCGCGTTCCGAGGACGACCTCATCGCGCGCCGCACAATCAAGGAAATCACAGGCGAGAAGACTTGCACCGATGAAATGCTTGAGACCTTCCGCAATCCTGATTCCGACGAGAATCACGCGATGGTTGACCGCATTCGTTCGCGCCTTGGTCTCACGTCGCTTGTGTACCAGCGTCTTGAAGATCTCAAGACTGCGATCGGCTTGCCCAATCCCTGCTCGCTATGCACATATTGCTGGGACGGCAAGGATCCTTCGCCTTGCTGCCATTGCTGCCACAAGTAATCGCGGTTTATTCCGCGATTATTCGCCGAAGGTGATCTTGCCCCATAGACGCGGGGTGGGGAGCATCTCGCCGGGGACGTCGTTTACGAGCCCCGTTTCCTTGTTGGCCCAGTAAACGCGCGACAGGTTGATCGTTCCATCGCGGTCTCCGAAGATGACTCCGAAGTCGCCGCGATAGGTCTTGCCAGCGATTCTTGCGCCATCGAGTCCAAGCGAGGATAGCGGGACAACGATGTCTGCGACATAGTACCATGTCCCATCGACGCGCACGGAAGCGCGCGCTGATTCGAGGGCTGTCGTGTCTTCGACCGTGTAGCGCATTACCGGCGAGTTGAATTCCATCGGGTGCGCATTAGGCTTTTCCGCATCGGGGATGCGATGGCGGTAGATGATCGCATTCGGCTTGTCGGAGCCATCGGCGGATGGCGAGACGAGAAGACGGATGTCTCCGATGGCGGGGCCGCGCCGCGTCGCCGGGTCGCTGCCTTGGTCGGTCGCGATCTGGAAGTCCACGCAGTCGCCCGTCTTGAACATCATGAAGCGGTCGATGCCGTGGTTGACCCATGCGGAAGGCTCGTTGACGGAATAGCGGAGGTGGAGGTTCGCGGCATCGTACGAGGCGTCGATGCGGATGTTCCAGCCGCCGGTACGCCATTCGACGAGCTGCCGCACATCGGCGGAGGCATCGGGCAGGCGCTGGATGGTGAGCTCCGGGGTGACGCGCTCTTCGGGACGCTCAAGTGGATTGAGTCGCGCCGCTGTCTGGAGCTGGACGGCGTTGACTGAAATCGTGGAGTCGGCCTCCTTGATTTGGTCGAAGCCATTGATCGCGTATGTGCGATAGCCGCCGCCACCCGCCTGGAGCAGGGCGCGCTTGTTCACGGTGTCATACGCGAACGAGCCGCCGAAGGCCTCGCCGCCGATGCATGTTTCATCGTAGCGTGCGGAAGTGCGGCAGTCTGTGAAGAGTTCGTCGATGTAGATGCCGTCGGTCGAGAGGAAGTAAACACGGCCATGGTTGTTCATGAGCGCGGCGATGTCCGCGTTGTCGGAGAAGGGGACAAGTCCCATCGGGAACAGTATGGCCTGGAACTCTCCGGGGATCGGAAGCGGTGCGGCGTGCGAGCCGTGTACTCCGACATACTGGTTCTTGAAGTGCCAGACAAGATGGCCATCGGCGTCGAAGGCGAGGAAGTAAGGTTCGCTGCCTTCCCAGAAGGTGCGCCCGTGGGTGTCGGAGAATCCGCTCTGGTGGTTTGGAGGAACCTGCGGAACGGGGAGTTGGTCCGGGACGACAGTGCGCTTTTCCCATGCATCCGCAAGCGAGTAGTCGGGCAGGGAATCGCCCGCCATGTCGCCTGCGTTGAAACGAAGTATCGACATATCGGCGCCGTGTGAAACCGCAATGTTGAAGTCGAGGTCCGAGACATAGAACCCCCAGTAGCCGATCGGCGCGCAAACGCCGCGCGGTGTGAACTCGAACTCGTCCGCCTGCATCAGTTGGTCGCGGTTCCTATCGACCCAGAGCATGAGTGTTTCCTCGTCGCCAAGGCCCTCGCCGTAGAATCGTTCTTCTTGCTCGCCGGGATGCCTGGCGCGCGCAAAGGCGTCGAGCATGGGCTTGCAGTGTGTGTGTCGGTCGTTGAGGCGGTGGCTGTATATGCCGGGACTGGAGACGAGCGCGAGCGGGATGAGGCGGTGGTCGATGTACTCGTAGATTGTTGCCGCGGCATCGTTGGCGATCACGAAAGTGCGGCCGTTGCGGCGGACCCAGCGATAGCAGCGGTTTGAAGTCGGGGGAGTGTTCCATGTGCCATCGCCGATTCGGGTGTCGGGATGGAGGATGCCCGTCACCGCTTCCTTGCGGGTCGCGAAATCGCCAGTCCATTCGCAATCGTGTCCAACCCAGTGCGTGGGGTCGAGCGGATCCATTCCGGCACCTGGCGAGCCGTAACTTTCTGAGCCGAGTTTCTCGTAGGTTACATGGCCGGAAGTGGCATCCCAGCGGGTGAGGCGCTTTGGATTGTGGCGTGATTCTGTTACCCAGAGCGCGCCGTTGGAATCGAAGCAAAGCGCGGTCGGGTTGATCAGGCGGTCCTTGCGCCATTCGCCTGTGTAGGCGCCGCCGGGTTCGCCGATGCGGCGGAGTTCGGCGCCGGTGGAGGCGTTGTAAACGAAAATCTGGTGTTCGCCTTCGAAGAGCGCGAAGAGTTCGCCGGAGTGGACCGCCATGGCTTTCGGGCGGCGCGAAAGGGCGCATGCCTTCTTGAATGTCGCATCGTCCGCGGCAGGGTTTGCCATGCGCAGGATATTCGTGCCGGATGCAAGCCAGAGCATGCCGGCATCGTCGGCGACAAGGCATCCTGGCCTTGGGACACTGTAGTGGCGGTCTGCGGGGAGGAGGACGGTTGCGCGGCCCGATTCATCGAGCGGGTATGCGTCCACGCCCCTGTGGAGACGGTCGGAAACGAAGAGGCGGCCGGCGGCGATTGCCGCGCCACCGAGCATGGCGATGCCGTTTGCGTTCGTGATGGCGGGGGCAACTCGGAATCCGTTTTGCTGGCCGGGAATCTTCTGGGCGTCGGGCGTGCGGACGAATACTTCGGGACGGTGTCCGTCATCCCAGTAATAGCCGAAGAACTGGAAGATCGAGTATTGGCATTCCTTGCCGTCGGGACCGGGGGCGGGCTTGGTGTCTTCGCGAACGGAATAGAAGCGGTTGGTCGCGCCCGAGACATGGAATAGGGCGGCATTGCCGAGATTCCAGCCTTCGGAGTAGGCGTTGCGCAAGGCGCCGGACGAGTTGTCAAGGACCACTGTGGAGTGTCCGCCTTCGGTGAAGAGCGAAGATGCGCTGACGAGTCCGTTGGGTCCTGCGACGAGCGACGAGAATGGGATGTGTGTCGGGCCGTAGGCCATGAAGAGGCCATGTTCGCCGCCATTGCCGAAGGATCCGAGGAGTTCGTAGGAGAGGCCGGGGTGGACGATGGTGCGGATGCGGTACTCGCCTGGTGCGGCGATCGTGCCATCCTCGCGGCGTCCGTCCCATTCGATGTCGTGGTGGCCCTTCGCGAATGAAAGTCCATTCACGAGATTGCGCACGCGATGACCGGATGGATCGTCGATTACGATCGTCGCCTTGCCGTCGAATGGCATATCGAGTGGAAGGAAGATGCGGTTTGCTTCATCCGCCAATTCGGAGCGAAGGCCCTCGAGGTCGAAGCCGCGCATCGTGGAAATTCCGGGGGGCGGATTGTCGAGGAATGCCGGGGTGAAGAAAGACTCGCGCTGGCGGAGGCGGCCATCTGGTTCGGTCCATGAAACCTGGAGCCAGAGGCGGAGCGGGGCATCGCCAAGGGATGCGATTGAAACATCGGCGGAAGCGGGGAGCGCGGCGAAATCGTTGGTTGCCATCGTGGCGCGCGCGGCGACGAGACGGGCGCTTGGCGTGGCCGTCGCGGAAGGCGCGGCGCGGAAGAAGATGGTGTCGCCGGAGAGCGTCATCTCGACTTTGGGAGAAGCCTCTGACGAGATGGTGCGCCATGGCGTGTCTGGCAAGGCAGGGCCTTTCGTGCGCGCGGGCTGCGTATCGCCGCCGTTTTCGCCGCATCCAACCACCAGTGCAATTAGGGCGAGAATGGAAAGGTAGATTGGTGTTTTCATGATGTAATACAAAATTAGATTCGTATTACCGAAAGCCCATTTGGCGCGAGGGCAAAGGTGTGAAGTGCGCCATCGAGGGAGACGGGAAGTTCGGCAGGGGCATCGGTGCGGTTCGCGGCGATGACGACTGTTTCGCCATCGGGATTGCGGAAGGCGAGGGCGTCGTCGAAGCCGGAGGTGACGAGGCGTTTCGCGCCGCGCTTCACGTTCGCGGAAAGTGCGGCGAGGAATTTGTATTCCAGATTGAGATGGTATGTGCGCGTCGCGGGGTTGACCGTGACGAGCGAATTCTGCTTCCATCCCCAGTGGGAGAAGGCGTCATCGACGAGCGCGATGTTCCAGTATTCGTAGATGGACACTCCGTTGCGGAGGTAGTGGAGCATCAGGTCCCAGGTATGCCAGGCGTGGGCGAGATCGTTTCTGCCGTCGCCGCATTCCTGTTCGCTTTGGATGAGGACGAGGTCGGGATGCCTTTCGCGGACGCCGGGGAGAGCGTCTTTACCGGCCCATTGGAAGCCTGCGCCCCGGACGAATTTCGCGCAGTCGGGATTTGACAGGACGGTTTCGGAGAAGTCGAGCGAAGGGCGTTCGATCGTACCGAAGAACAACTCCGTGCCCGAACCTTCGAGAGCCGGACCGAGGTATTTGCCGATGAATTCCGCGAGCGTCGATGCCTTCCAGGTGCAGGAGGGGAAGTTCTGGTCGCTATTCGGCTCATTTTGCGGCATCACGGCCCAGAGCGGGACGCCAGCGGCGCGCATTGCATCGACATAGCGCCGGAAGTAGAGGGCGTATGCCTTGAAGTGTGCGGGGTCGGCGATGAACGAATCCTCGCCTTCGTGGACGCGGTCGGCGGGCGAGGCGAAATCGTTCGAGAAATCAGGACTCGACATTGGCGCGCAGCAGTACTTGCCGGTACGCTTCAGCCAGCGTGGCGGGCACCATGGGGAACCCCAGATGCGAAGAGTGTCTGCGGGGACGCGGGCCTGGACTTCGCGGATGAGAGGGAGGAGACCGGATTCGTCTCGTTCGAGGGAGAAGTGATCCATGGCGAAATCGCCGGGGAACTCGTCGTAGGAATAGAAGTCGCGGGCGAAATCGCTGGCTCCGATGGGAGTGCGGATGACGGTGAAATTGGCGCCCTTGCCTGGAGAGAACAGGGCATCGAGCACTGTCGCGCGGTCCGAGGGGGAAAGAAGGGCGAGGGCGTCGTGGCCGAGTTCGCTCATGCAGCAGCCGAATCCGATGATCGACTGATCGGTGAGGGAAGAATCAAGGGTGAGCGTTGTCATCGGAATCTCCGAAAATACTGGGGAGGGTGACTGGTGATTGCGGCGCTAGAAAAAGCGGAAGAAGAGCCAGAAGGCCACGAGGAAACAGAAGATGCGGATTACATGGGCGCGGGCGACGAGTTCGGGATGTTCGCGGCGTTGTGCGCGCGTTTGATGGAGACCGCCCGCCGCGATGTAGTGGAAGAGTTTGCCACGGCTTGTGGGTTGTCGCATCCCGTTGGCTTTAGGAAGGTCGAGGCGAAATGGCGAAGCGCGATCGGTTTCATCCGACCAGATGCGATCGGAGATGCCTTCGAGCCTGCTGCGTTTTTTCCGAAAGGGGGGCATCAGGGGATTGTGAGGACCATGCCTTCTTTGACACGGTCGTCCTTGAGGGAATTTGCGTTTTTGATGCGCGGCCACTGTGCGGAGTCGCCATACACCATTTCCGCGATGTGGGAGAGTGAATCGCCCTTCTTCACGGTGTAGGTCCGGACACCGAAATCGTCGCCTTGCGTCAAGGAAACGCTCGTTGCGGAGGGTTGGGATGTCGTGGGCAACGGGACGGCGCTAAGCATTTCAATCCGGCGGTGCAGGTTGTTCGTTGTGGCGCAAACGCGGGACAACTCCGCCTTTGTTTGCTCGAGTTCCGCTGAAAGGGCGCTTTTCTCCGACATGAGGGAAGCGACCTTCTTTTGCTCAGTCTGGAGACTTTGGATGATAATGGCGTTTTCGCCGGAAGTGATGATGTCCCGGGAAAGTTCCGCGCCAAGAAGCTGGGTTGACTGGCGAAGGCGGTCCTCGATCATCGTCTTCTTCTGCGTCTTCGGGCGAAGTTCGAGATAGGTGCGGAAATGATAGATCGCGGCGATGTAGTCGTGGCTGTAGTCTTCAAGGAGAAGACCGAGATTCATGTGGGCGAGGGCATTGCCTGGATTGGAGAGCAATGCCGCCTTGTACTCGGCGATCGCCTTGTCGATTTCGCCGCGTTGTTCAAACATCGCGGCGCGCTGGATTTCAGGGGCGGCCGAGTCGGAAGCATCGGTTGACGCTGGCTTGAGGTAGTCGCAGGCTCCGACGCCGAAAAGCGACAACGCCGCCGCGACCGCAAAGGCGCGGCGCGGCAGCGTGCTTTGGGTGGCCTTTGTGGCCTTTGTGGTCGCGAAGGTTTCCATTCTCTCGATTTGTTCTATTCGATCGGCTTGCTGTTGCGGGCCTCGTTGACTCGGAGCTTGCGGCCCTGGAGCTCGTGTTCGTTCATCGCCTTGATGGCTGCTTCCGCTTCGGGGCGGTTCGGCATTATGACGAATCCAAAGCCCTTCGACTTGTTGTTGAAACGGTTTGCGATGATTCGCGCGGACTTCACGGTGCCGAAGCGCTCGAACTCCTTGCGGAGGCCATCTTCGGTTGTATCGTAGCTCAGGTTTCCGACGTAGAGCTCGACGTCGCCGGGTGCCACTTGCGGCATTGGCTGCGGGGGCGGAAGTGGCTTGCGGTGCTGGTGTCCGCACTTCCTGCCGTTTCTGGGGCAGATGCCGCAGCAACGGATGCATAGACCTATGATCAGTCCGATGGCGAATGCCCCGCCGAGGGACAAGTAGGCGTGGGCATTGACGAATGCCTCGATGGTAGAGGTGTCCATTTGATTCTTCTCTTTCCTGGCTATTGCGCTGCGTTGTAGAATTCCTGGAGTTTGCGGATACGGGGCGGGAAGCGCAGCTTCTTGAGAGCTTTCGCCTCGATCTGGCGCACGCGTTCGCGGGTGACGTTGAACATCTTTCCAACTTCTTCTAGCGTGCGCTGGTTTCCGTCCTCCAGTCCGAAACGGAGGTTGATGACATTGCGTTCGCGTTCGGTCAGTTCTGTGAGAACCTTCCTGATCGCATCCTTGCGCATGTCTTGATCAGCCTGTTCGGCGGGGTTTTCGGCGCGTTCGTCCTTGATGAAGTCGCCGAATGTCGCATCATCGCCGTCACCGACGGGATTCTGCAGGGAGATTGGCTGCTGGGCCATGTGGAGGACTGCGCGGACGCGGTCGACTCCGATGGCCATTTCTTCCGCCGTCTCTTCCATGGTGGGTTCGCGCCCGAGTTCCTGGAAGAGTTTCTTCTGGATGCGGCGGAGCTTGTTGATTGTCTCGATCATGTGCACTGGGATGCGGATGGTGCGGGCCTGGTCCGCAATCGCGCGCGTGGCGGCCTGGCGGATCCACCATGTGGCATATGTCGAGAACTTGTATCCGCGGGAATACTCGAACTTTTCGACCGCCTTCATCAGGCCGGTGTTGCCCTCCTGGATGAGGTCGAGGAAGGAGAGACCGCGGTTCATATAGCGCTTGACGATGCTGATCACGAGGCGGAGGTTCGCCTCGATCATCTCATCGCGTCCATTCTGGCTGCTGCGAAGTTCCTTCGAGAGCTTTTCGAACGATGCCATGAATTCTTCGGAGGACATTCCAAAGCGCGCCTCGAGGGCCTTGATGCTGCTTTCGATTTCGGCGCGTTCGGCCTCGGCCTTCTTGCTCTTGCGCTTCTTGATGCTCTCGCACTTCCTGAGGCAATCCCTGTACGGACGGTAGATCTCCTCGCGTGCCTTGCCGCAAAGTTCTTCCAGTGTCTTTTGCTTGAAGTTCAGGCGGTCATAGATCTTGCGAAGGTCGTCGCGGGCGGTGGCGAGGTTTCGTTCGGCGCGCGAGATCGCACCCTTTTCGCCCGATTTCCTTGCCTTTTCCAGCGATTCGCTGTGCTTTATGATGCGGTCGTGGACGGAGGTAAGATCCTTGCGGATCACTGGAATTGCATCGAAATATTTCTCGCGGTTTTCGGCCACGGTATCGGAGACGATGTGGTCAAACCGGACAGCGTTCGCCTCGATTTTGTCAATCAGATCGAGGTAGAGTTCCGTCGCGAACGCAAAACGGTTGAAAATCTCGCGGACGGTCTTGTCGGACTCCTCGACGCTTTGGCAGATTTTGACTTCCTTGTCACGGTCAAGGAGTGGCTTCTTGCCCATTTCGCTCAGGTATAGGTGGACGGAATCGCCATCGTTTGCGCCGCGGGCGCGGGCGGACTCCCTGTCGGAATCAATGCGGAATTGGTCGGATTCCGCGGCGTCGATAATCTTGATGTTCAGGCTTCGCAGAATGCCGAGGAATCCATCGATATCGGTGTCTTTGATCACCGACTTTGGCAGAATTTCCTGGATGTCCTCATACGAAAGGCGGTTATCCTGCTCGCGCGCCATCTGGATGAGCTGGTGGATTCGCTTTTGGCGCTCCTCGTTCAGGGACTTGCTTTGGGAGAAGTCATTGTCGAGGGAATCGACCATCTCGAGGGTTTCAAGTTCATCCAGGCCGTCGTCGGATGAATAGGACTGGTGTGACGCGGCATGCTGGTCGGAATCGAAACCGCCATCGTAGCTGCCATAGTCGGTGTCGCCATTGAAACCGGAATCCATCGCGCCTTCGATGATGTGCGCGATCTCTTCCTGGCTTTCGGCATCGATGCGGTCGAGTTCGTCGTCTGTCGGGCCGTCGATGAAAAAGTCTGTATCGGAATGGGACAACAATGACGAAGAATCCTGCGGCGCTTCGATTTGGAGATTGCCGCCATCGTCAATTTGCTCTTCGCTTTCGCCTTCCGGGATGTCAGTGGTTTTTGTCTTGCGCGACCTGTTTGCTTCCGCGGTCTTCTTGCCTGCAACCTGTGTGTTCTTTGGGGTTTTGTTCTCTTTTTTCGCCATGGTTGAACCTTTCGATTGTTGTCCTACACCAAATGATTACCAGTTTCCTTCACAAATCTTACGCGTGGTTTCCTTTTGATATTCCTTGTCCTTGCCCTTGGGATCGGTGCTCGACAGCGATTCTATGTGGCCGTCGAGGAAGATCGCATGGGCATAAAGCTTGCCGGATTTCTTGTGGATGGCGCCGTATGTTTCCTTGACGTTATCGCCACTGCAGTCGAGGATTGAATCTTGGGGGAGATTTCCGGAATGGTTGCCCTGCCTTGCATCCTCGCCCTGGTTGTCCGCACCGCCGGACAAGGCTTGGGCGGGAGTCATCTCCGTAAATAGGAGGAGGCGGCTCGCCTGTTTCCCGCCGAGGTTGTGGAGACGGACAGGTTCATGCCGAATGCAGCGGCGGGAGCCAAACCAGGCGTTCATGACGTAGCTTCTGCGGGCGTCTTTCATTGTTGTCCTGAAAGTCGGGCAGCAGTATATGGAGAGATCCTGGTTTACGTAGTCGAAGAAGTAGCTGTTGCGAATCGAGTCAAGCGCCGCTTTATCCTTGCCGCTGACCTTTTCCCCACCTACGCCTCGATGGCGGAGTTGGTTCGCGCGCGTTTGTTTGATTCCATGCCCGGATTGTGGAACGGCGGCGATCGGATCGTCCGGCTTGCTACTGCTGCCCCAGTAGTAATTGTTGTCGACCCCTCCATCCGGCGTCCAGCAAATCCAGCCGTTGTGGCAGTAGTAGCGCTGGTCGATAGTGTGGAAATATTCGTGGGAACCGGCGTATGGCAGATAACCGGCATCATTGTCCGTGGCCTGGTTCATCGCACCCTGCCACAGGGCCTTCAGGTTGCTCTGGCAGCGTGCGGCATGCCCTGCGTTCTTGGCGGCGCCGATCATCTTGGTGCTTGCGAGGGCAAGCATTGAAATGATCGCGATCACGACAAGCAGTTCAACGAGGGTAAAGCCTTTTTTCAATTCGTCCATCATTTTGACTATCCTCATGGTGGTTATAGAACCTTTGAAAGGAATTCCTTCAGGCGGGGATTGCCGGTGTATTCGAAGAATTCCTTTGTGGGCTTGTCAACGGCGATGACTCCGCCATCGATGAAGAGCATCCGGTCGGCGATTTCGCGGGCGAAGGAAAGCTCGTGAGTGACGGTTACCATCGTCATGTGCTCGGCGGCGAGGTCCTTCATCACGGAAAGGACTTCGCCGACCATTTCGGGGTCGAGGGCCGACGTCGGTTCGTCGAAGAGCATCACGCGCGGCTGCATCGCGAGGGAACGGACGATTGCGATTCGCTGCTTCTGTCCGCCGGAAATCTGCGATGGGAAGGAGTGCGCCTTTTCGGCCAGACCGACGCGCTTGAGCAGTTCCATCGCGCGCGCCGTGGCTTCTTCGTCGCTCGCTCCGCGGATGAGCTTTGGCGCAAGCGTGATGTTCTGCAGCACTGTCAGATGCGGGAAGAGATTGAAGTGCTGGAATACCATCCCCATGTCGGAACGGTAGCGGTTGCGGTTGATTTCGCGGGCATGGTGCGAGAGCTTGAGATATGTGCCGTCGCGTTGGATGGAGCCGCCCGAAACGATTTCCTCGCCGGAGAACCAGATGCGGCCCTCTGTCGGCTTTTCAAGGAGGTTCAGGCAGCGCAGGAATGTCGATTTGCCGCCGCCGGAAGGGCCGATCACGACGACGACCTGCCCCTTGGCAATCGTTGTCGAAATGCCCTTCAAGACATGGAGTTTTCCGAAACGCTTGTGAAGGCCTTCGACCTCGATGATCGGCTGGCCTTCCGCGACATCCGCGAGGGTGGGGGAGCTATTGTTCTTTTCGGTTTCCATGGCTCAATGCGCGTTGGAGTTCTGGAGATGGCGTTCAAGCTTGCCGAGAAGCTTTGTGAAGAACATGACGATCACGAGATAGACGGCCGCGACCATCAGGAACGGCATGAAGGCGTCGTAGGTTTGCGAGCGGATGATTTCGCCACCCTTCGAAAGATCGCGCAGGGCGATGAATGACGCGATTGAAGTATCTTTGAGAAGGACGATGAATTCGTTGCCGAGGGCCGGTAGGACATTCCGGAACGCCTGAGGGAGCACTATGTATCGGAGCCCCTGGATATACGACATGCCGAGCGAGCGGCTGGCCTCCATCTGCCCCTCGTCGATCGATGTAATGCCCGCGCGCATGATTTCCGCCACATACGCGCCGGAGTTGAAGCCGAATGCGAGGATGGCCACCAAGGTGCCATTCTGCGAGGATGCGAAAATAACAAAGTACGCGATCAGGAGCTGCACCGTCATCGGCGTGCCGCGGATGACAGTGAGATAGACCTTGCAGATCGCATTTAGAAGACGAAGCCGCCTGTGTTTCTCGTACGTTGTGCGGATTACGGCGACGATGAAGCCGATTATCGCGCCAAGGATGACCGCGCACAGCGCCACCTCGAGGGTGATCATCAGGCCATCGGTCAGATAACGCCAGCGGTCGTTCTTGATGAAATTCAGGAAGAACTTGGCGGAGAAACTGGACCAGAACGAAACGAACCAGGATATTATGGCGTCCATGGCGGGCTAGCGTTTGTTTTCGGGATTGAACCCGCCGCGCAACGCGGAAGGCATTGCGCGGCAGGTCGCGGGATTCATCGGTGCAAGGGCTGGCGCGGACGCACCACGCCCTGTGCATGGGATGATGCGGACTTATTCTCCTTCGGCGCCGCGGAGGTTCGCGTAGTTGGCGTCGTGCTTGGCCTTCGAGGCTTCGATGGCGCCTGCGTCAATGAGTCCCTGGATGACCTCGTTGATTGTGGCGAGGAGCTCGGGCTGTCCCTTCTTGATGGCGATGGCGAATTCCTCTGGCTCGCCGATGATGTCCGAGAGCATGAGCGTGTCTTCGGCGCCCTTGATGCAGTTCTTGGCGGGATCGATATCGGCGATCACGAGATCGATCTTGCCAGACTGAAGTGCGGTGACGGCGAGCGGGGGATTGTCAAAGCGCTCGGGCTCCTGCTTGAGCATATCGACGCAGAAGGTGTCGGAGGTCGTGCCGGACTGGACGCCGATCTTCTTGCCCTTGACTTCCTCGGCGGTCATGTACGGGGCGTCCTTCTTGGAGATGATGACGATGCCCGACTTGACGTAGGGGATGGAGAAATCGACGGACTGTTTGCGGTCCTCGGTGACGGTGATGCCCGCCGCGGCGAGCTGGGCCTTGCCGGCGATGACGGAAGGGATGACGGCATCGAACTTGGCATCCTGGACAACCAAGGTCTTGCCGAGCTTGGCGGCGATGGCTTCGCAGATATCGACATCAACGCCGACGATCTTGCCGCCGTCCATGTATTCGTACGGGGCGAAGCCGGACTCGGTGATCATGGCGATGGTGTTGGATTCCTGCTTGGCGCAACCGCAGACGACAGCGGCTGCGGCAAGGGCGATAAGGCACTTCTTCATTTGTAGTTTCCTTTGGTTTAGTGTCCAATGACACATTCCGTTCAGTATATACCCTGACGCTGGTGGTAGTGAAGCGAGAATTTTATTGTGTGTGGGGTTTCACATGTATTGCGCAACTGTGGAATTGAATAGACGGCTCCCTCCATGCTATAATCACCTCCTTTCAAGTGTCATATTGTTTTATTTTCTGGATTCTTCAATGGCGAAACTTTTTGGTACAGACGGCATCCGCGGCGAGGCAAACCGCTATCCCATCACGCCCGAAGTGGCGCTTAAACTCGGACGCGCGGTCGGCATGATTCTAGCGCCAAAGTGCGAAGGGCGGCATCCGTGCGCCGTGATCGGGCGCGACACGCGCATTTCCGGTTTCATGCTCGAATCCGCGCTCGCGAGTGGCCTTGTCTCCGAGGGCGTGGATGTCATGCTCGCAGGGATTGTCCCGACACCGGCCGTGGCCCACTTGACGCGCGCGTTGAAGGCTGACGTGGGATTTGTACTTACCGCTTCCCACAATCCATTCACCGACAATGGAATCAAGCTTTTCGGACCCGACGGTTTCAAGTTCGACGATGCCGCCGAGGAAGAGATCGAGCGCTTGCTGCTCGACGATTCTTTCGCCGGGCGTTCAGATCTTCCGGCGGAAGCGGTGGGTCGCATGTCGCGGATTGAAGACGCCGTGCGCCGCACGATCGACTTCGACAAAGGATCCGTTGCGGGTCTCGACCTCACGGGATTGAAGATTGTCCTCGACTGCGCGAACGGCGCGTCTTCGGCAGTCGCGCCTTCGGTCTTCCGCGAGCTTGGAGCCGAAGTTACAGTCATGTCGGATTCACCCGATGGCCTGAACATCAATGCCGATTGCGGAGCGCTGCATCCCGAGCACATGGCGGCGCGCGTCCGCGAACTCGGCTACGATCTTGGAATCGCGCTTGACGGCGATGCGGACCGCGTGATCTTCTCCGACGCCGATGGCAACATCGTCGATGGCGACCGCGTGCTTGCGATCTGCGCCCGCGACTACAAGTCACGCGGCTGCCTTGCTGGCGACACCCTCGTCTGTACCTGCATGAGCAACCTTGGCCTCAAGGAGGCGATGCGCAAGATCGGCGTCGAAGTTGTTTCCACGGATGTCGGCGACCGCAAGGTGATCGAAGCGATGCGGGCTGGCGGCTTCCGCCTTGGCGGAGAAAAGTCCGGCCACCTCATTTTCCTGGACTATGCGACAACAGGCGATGGAGTGATGAGCGCCCTGTGCGTTTCGCGCATGCTTCGCGAGACTGGGCGCAAACTCGGCGAACTCGCCGCGGACTGCATGGTGGAATATCCGCAGAAGCTTGTGAGCATGGCCGTGCGTGAGAAGCGTCCCGTCGCCGAAGTACCTGCGCTTGCGGCCGCCATCGCCCGCGCGGAGGCGGACATGGGCGATGCCGGTCGCGTGCTCGTACGCTATTCCGGCACGGAATGCAAGATCCGCCTGCTGGTCGAAGCGTCGGACGCGGCGAAGGTCGAGCGCTGGATGGGCGAAATCTCCGCGGCCGTGAAGGCGTCTCTTGCCTAAACGCCCTCGGTTGATGATAATGGTTCACTTTTCGATTTAAACTTGGAGCAATAAGCAAAGCCATGTGTGGAATCGTCGGATACCTGGGACCCAAACCCGCCTGCGGCATTCTCATCAACGGGTTGCGCCGTCTTGAATACCGCGGCTACGACTCGGCCGGACTTGCGCTCGTGAAGGACGGGGCGCTTTCGGTCTGTCGCGCCGTCGGACCCGTGAACAATCTTGCCGCCGCAGTCGAGGCGCAGATTCCCGAAAAGATTGTCGAAGGCGCCTGCATGGGTATCGCCCATACGCGATGGGCCACGCATGGCCGTCCCGCCGAGGCGAACGCACATCCCCACCGCGACCAGTCGGGCCGCATAGCGGTCGTCCACAACGGCGTAATCGAGAACTACCATGAGATCCGCGAGCAGCTTGAGGGCCGCGGCCACAAGTTCCTTTCCCAGACTGACACCGAGGCGCTTGCCCATTTGATCGGTGAGTTCTACAAGGGCGACTTGCAGGGCGCCGTCGAAAGCGCTCTCCAGCTTGTTTCGGGCACATTCGGCATCTGCGTGGTTTCCGCCGACCATCCGGAGATGATGGTGGCGGCGCGCCGCGGCAGCCCGATCGTGATCGGCGTCGGCAAGAACGAGACATTCGTCGCGAGCGATGTCTCCGCGCTTGTTTCGCACACGCACGACGTGCTGTACCTCGAGGACAACGACATCGCGCGTATCACCGCGGGCGACATCGTCATCAACCGTATCGGGCAAGGCAAGGTCAACCGCGCAGTCACCGCCATCGACTGGGATATCGGCGACGCCCAGCGTGGCGGCTACCAGCACTTCATGCTGAAGGAAATCCACGAGCAGCCCGAAACGCTCTCGAACGCCCTCCGCGGACGCATCGACGAAGAGATGGGCACCGCGATTCTTTCCGGTCTCGCGATGACGCCCCGCGAAATGGCTTCGATCCACCGCATCATCATTGTCGCGTGCGGCACCTCGATGCATGCCGGCATGGTCGGCCGATATGGCTTCGAGGAACTCGCCGGCATCCCCGTGGAAGTCGAGCAGGCGGCGGAGTTCCGCTATCGCAACCCGATTATCGATACCGATACGATGGTGATCGCGGTAAGCCAGTCGGGCGAGACAGCCGATACCCTTGCCGCAGTCCGGGAAGCAAAGCAAAAGGGCGCGATTGTCACCAGCATCTGCAACGTCGTTGGCTCCACGATCGCCCGCGAGGTGGGGCGTGGCGTCTATCTCCATGCCGGTCCCGAAATCGGCGTCGCCTCTACGAAGGCCTTTACTTCGCAGGTGATCGTCCTGCTCGCGATGGCCCTGAAATTCGGACGCGGCCGCCATCTTTCGCTCAATGCCGGCCAGACATTCTGCAAGGCGCTCCTGGAAGCGCCGGAACTTGTCGCGCGCGTGCTTGAAAAAGATGATGAAATCGCCAGGCTAGCGGAGCACTTCGCCGGCAGCCGCAACATGTTCTACATCGGACGCGGCAACCTCTTTCCGACAGGCATGGAAGGCGCGCTGAAGCTTAAGGAGATCAGCTACGTCCACGCGGAAGGCTACCACGCCGCGGAACTCAAGCACGGCCCGCTAGCCCTGCTTGACGCGGAAGTCCCGGTTGTCGCGATGCTCAACGATGTCGCCGGCAAGGACAAGGTCCTTTCGAATGTCGCCGAATGCCGCGCGCGCAATGCGCCTGTCTTCGGAATCGCGACGGAAGGCGATGAGGCTATCGCCAGCCAGGTCGATGCCTTGCTCACTGTTCCAGCCGCGCATCCGCTGGTTACGCCGATTGTGGACGCCGTCGCCCTGCAACTCTTCGCGTACCATGTCGCGCGCATCCGCGGCTGTCCCATCGACAAGCCCCGCAACCTCGCCAAGAGTGTCACAGTGGAGTAGGGAATACGCATCAAAAAAAGGGACGCTGCGGAATGGGAGAGCCCTTTCGCGGCGGGCCGCGCTTTTGTATGC
>JAZQOE010000139.1:0-3490 GCA_045627705.1 Kiritimatiellia bacterium
GAGGAGACGGGAGAAGAGGAAAGTCAAGGCGTGTATGGGCTTGGCGAGATGCGCGCGCAGGAGCAGGATTGCGATGGCGGCGAGTGGGTGTCGCCAAGAAAGCGGGAAGCGGAAAAGGGCGCGGCGGACAGTCGAGGAAGCCGAGTATTCGGCGACTACCGCGGCGCTTTCGGAGTATGGTATGCGGATTGATCGTGTAAGGTGCAGCAACTCGAGCAGCGAAAACACGCACGAACCAGCGTATGAGTCGGCGAGTGCGCCGTTTTCGCTTCGGTCGAGTTCCTCGCGCTTGCGGAGGAGGCGCAGTTTGTTCGCGAACATGTTTTCGCCGATATCCTGCGAACGCATTGCGCCATCGTCGCGCACGGTGTAGAAATAGTGTGGTGAATCCAGAGCCGCCATAGAAGCCGCATGCAATGCGATCTCGCAGTTGAACATGGCGTCTTCATTCAGCACTAGCGATTCATCGAAACGGATATGGTGGCGTTCGATCAAGTCGCGGCGGTACGCGCATCGCCAGACGTTTCCCATTTCACACCGCGAAAAAAGCGGCGCGCCGCGATTCCATTCGCGTACATGATCGAGCGAATAGCCGAAGATGCGGGGGAGGAAGCGGGCGCGGATTTCGGAGTTCGAGGAGCAATTGTAGTTGTCGCGGAGAGGACGGATCTCGAAGTCTGCGGTTTCGTCGTGGCGCACTGCGTATGGCGCTATGGCGAAGTCCGCGCGCGACTCTTCGAGGCGCGTGACGAAAGCGCCGATCATTCCTGGAGAAACGGTGTCGTCTGGATCGATGAACAAAACGTAGCGGCCGCGTGCGTTTGCGAGCCCCGTGTTCCTGGCGGCGGAGACACCGCGATTTGTCTTGTGGGCGAAGACCCTGATGCGGGGATCAATGGCATTCCGGGCTTCCAGGACAGCGTGGGTCGAATCTGAAGAGCCATCATCGACCGCGATGACCTCGAAATCGCAAAATGAATTCGCGATGATGCTGTCGAGACAGGCGGGAAGGAACCTTGCGGAATTCCAGCAAGGGACGATTACGCTGGCTGTTGGGTCACCGGTCATGGCGACAATGTTCGTGTAGGGAACAGCGCTATTCGATGATTGTGACAGGCGTGCCTTCGGGGACGATCATGAAAAGTTCCTCGACATCGCTGTTGCGCATGCGGACGCAACCGGCGCTCGCCTGTTTGCCGAGGGAGTCTGGGTCCCAGGTGCCGTGGATGCCGTAGCCGGAGGCGGGCATGGTGTCGCCTGTCGCCTCGAGCGCCATCCAACGGGTTCCGAGGATGTTCTCCTTGTCGCCGAATGGGATCTGTCGGCCATCGATGTACCAGATTGGCTCGACTTCCTTGACAGTGATCTTGAAGGTGCCGACGGGTGTCTTGCCGTACTTGCCAGTGCTCACGACATAGCGCTTGAAGAACTTGCCGTTCATTGTGAGGAGGAGGTCGTTGGTCGTCTTGTTCACGAGGATTACGAAGGAGACATTGTTGAGGATGCGCAGACGGTCGCCGACCTTGATGATGTCTGGGTTGTGGATGTCGTTTGATTTGCAGACGAGGTCGCGGGTCGTGCCATGCTTGCGAGCGATCGCGCGGATCTGGTCGCCGGCGGCGATTGCATAGTCGATCTTTTCCGGCATGGCATGGGGGGTGGTGATGAGTTCGATGTCGATCTCGCCGAGGCGTGATTCGATGCGGGCGCGTGCGTCGGCGGCGGATGGATCGTCCAGCATGGCGAGCAG
The DNA here is from genome assembly GCA_045627705.1 of Kiritimatiellia bacterium. GTDB lineage: Bacteria > Verrucomicrobiota > Kiritimatiellia > RFP12 > JBMNHG01 > JBMNHG01. The sequence goes on from JAZQOE010000139.1 coordinate 1,751, forward strand.
GGCGGCGCGCGCATCGGACAGTTTGTCGTCATCGGCCAGGCGGAATGCGGCGTCGATTTTCGCGAGGGTCTCGGCGGGGACTGGCGCGGCGGGTTGTGTGGCAGGGGCTTGTGCCGTGGCAGCGGTGGACGAAGAGGGATTTGACGCGGAAGCGGGCGCGACATCGATTGGCGGAAGGATTTCCTCCGTTGCATCGGCTGGCTTCCCGTCCTTGTCTGCATTCTTGCGGAGGAGGAGACAGGAACCTCCGGCAACGAGGATGATGACAACAATGAACCATGGCCACTTCGGTTTGCCGAAGTCGCTGGCGTCGCGCATCGTTACTCCATAGTCAGGCATGATGGTACTCCTTTTAGACAATGAAGGCGCGTCGGGGTGACCGGCGCGCCTTCGAATGAAGTTTCAGATTGCCGGAGATCAAGGGGTTGTCGTCGTGGTGGTATCAACCACGGGAACGTTCGAGACAACCACAGGCGCGGAAAGTGTGACCGAACCGCTGATTGCGTAGATTGAAGCCGAAGTCTTTCCGACGTAAGTGCCCTCAAGCAAACGATTCGAGAGCGTACCCTGGCCGGCGGTGCCAGTGCCGGACCAATCGCCATTGAATGCGCCAACGAGCTTGGTGCCATTGCCGGAAGCGGCCTCGAAGCTAAGGCGGACGCTACCGGACTGCGTGGTGTCGGAAGGAACATTTGCACCGGTGACATTGCCGGAGTAAACAACACCGTTGCTGTCGGTGATCGTGATCTTGTTGCCAGCCTGGACAACATTGAAACTGTAGATCATGACATTGTTGCTGCCGCTCTTCGATGAGGTGCCGGCAGTGCCCTGAACCTCGTACGTGTAGGAAACGGAGACACTGGAAATTTGGATGCCTTCCCAATTGACAGACCAAGTGCCTGTCGAATAGCTGATGGTGCCATCCCTGCCGTATGTCGTGTCGCTAGCCACAAGGTGACCGGCGCCATCGTCGGAGAAGGACAGCGTGAATGGGCTGGCGAATTTGTCGGTGGTATTGCCCTTGGCGGTAACGGTAACCGAACCGGCGACCGGCGGACGGCTCAATGTGCCAGAGCGCGCGGTCTTGAAGCTTTCTGTAGTTTTTGCCATGGATGACGTTGTCGTGGCCGCGCTGGAGCCATCCTTGGAGACTTCATTGGTGTTCTGGTTGACGATCGTGCCACCATTCGGGCTGCGATAAACGCCAGTGAAGTTGACCCAGCTATAGGCATCGTTCCAGGAACCTTCATCGCCTGTTCCACCCCAATCGCAACCGCAGAGGGCGACAAGGGCCGCAAGACCAGCAACAAACTTCAAACCACGCATGATTTTTCCTTTCAAGGCAACTCGCCGTATCAAACACGGCAGACTCAAAACAAGTTGTGGATATCGTACCATGCGGTCGCATCGCCCGCAAGAGTGATTTTATGGAGTCAGAACCACATCCATCTTCGCATCGTGTTGTTCGAATGGAATCTCATCGAAGACCTGCCAGGCGAATGCGACGCCGATCTTGCGGCATTGCGAGGCGGAGGCGTAAAGACGGTCTATGTGTCCGTGGCCATGCCCGAGCCTGTATCCGCGCTTGTCGAAGGCGACCCCTGGCACGAGCGCCAACGCAAGTTCATTCGCGGAGACAATCCTTGTGCCGATAGGTTCAGGGATTCCCATCGGTCCTTTTGTGATCGCGCCATCGGATTCAAGTTCCGCCCAGACATAACCACTTGCGCCATCTGAAAC
>JAZQOE010000140.1:0-6420 GCA_045627705.1 Kiritimatiellia bacterium
GCGCGGGAGGTGAGCGCCATGAACTGCTCGAGTGCGCCCTTGTCGATCACCTCGCCCCTGAACTGCGCGTCGAACACATCGGGGTAGCGATCGATGAAATCCATGAAGCGAACGGAGAGATAAGCGGAAAAAGACTCCTCCAGGGATCTGCCATCGACGGGACCGGCCTTCGAGAAATCGAGCGCCAGAACCATGTACCTATTGCGGTTCGGCGTGGGGTTCGCGGCGACGGCGAGGCCGCCGAAGTACCTTTCGAAATTGTCCTTCTCTTTCAGGTCGTAGTAGTACCTGAGCATATCGACCATGAGCGACTTGCCGAAGCGGCGCGGGCGCACGAAGAAGACGAAGCGTCCGGCCGACTCGATCCGGTCGATGTAGGCAGTCTTGTCAACGTAGTAAAGCCCCTCGTTCCGGATAGTCCTGAAATCCGAAACGCCGTAGGGGATGCTTGTCGCGCCCAATTTATCCATGCACGGATTGTAGCACATCATACAGCGGAATGGAACCATCAACGGAGACAGATTTCAAAGCGAATTTTCGAGAGTCAAAAAAATTTATTCGTATATCTTGCCGAGGTGTTTGATCCACCCGGCGGAATGCCTGCTGCGCGGAGGAACATGGTGAGTCCAGTGGACAAGCCCTCCCTTGTCGTTTTCGACGAATTCACCGCAGACTTCCACGTCATCACCCGGCGCAAGGTCGTCGAGCCGGGGCGCCAGGTCGATGTTGTGCACGACCAGCAGCGTCGATCCATCCGCAAGTCTGACCAGGAATTTCTGGTGGCGGATCCCGTCGTCGTCGTCCGCCAGCAGTTTGATCACCCGCCCCTTCGCATGGTACGAGCCTGCGGGAATCGGACGGGTCTCTTCCTTCTTGACCTGCCTTGGCGCCGCCTGTTCCTGTTTGACTGGCGTAGATGGCGCTGAAACCTTCTGGGCCGGTGCTGGCGCTGGTGTCTGTACTGGTGTGGGCAATGCGGCCGGGGTGCCTTCGTCCTTCGTGTGGGAAGGCGTTTCATCCTGCCTTGCGGGTTCGGCATTTCCGCCGCCGTTGCCGACAAGCGCTGTCGCAATCGGTCGCAGCCACGATGGAAGCCTGTCAACTCCGCCGACGACGCCGGTGTAAAGCGCGAGCAATACGACAAGCGCGATCACGATCACTGCGACGGGATTCTTCCTCGCGCCCTTTTCCACCGCCTTGCGCCCCGTATCGCTATTTCCGCTCATTGCAATGATACTTCTGAAATCAATCCGGGATGAAGAGCGTCTGCCCGACGCGCACTTTGTTTGCATCCTTGATGCCGTTGGCCTTCATGATCTTGTCAACAGTCGTCCCATACGCGGACGCAATGGCCGAAAGAGTTTGTCCCGCCTCGACAACATGCTCGTACCCGCTGCCCGTGGCTGTGGAAGCGCCGCCTGACCTGCCCGACGAACCGCGGCGCGGCGCGGCCGGGGTCGATGCGGCGATCGCCTTTGCTATTTCGGCGGAAAGATCATCGACGATCTCCCTGCGCATTCGCTGCTGGTCGGCACGCAGGCCATCGATTTCGGAACGCAGCTGGTCGATCTCGCCGCGTATCGCGTCGTTTTCATGCGACTGTCGCTCAAGCCTACCAAGACGCGCCTCGATGCTGTCAAGCGACGCGGAGGTTTCCTCGACGCGCGTGCGCATGAACGCCTGCTCGCGCTCCTGTTGCTGACGTTCCGCATTCGCTCGCGCCGCCTGGATCTGCTGCTCGCTCACGGCGCCGCGGCGCGAACCGCCATTGATCGTCTCGCAGCCCGCGGCCAATGCCGCCAGCGCCGCAGCGCCGCCGATTGCCTTTGCCACTGAAACCAATCCCACAGTTTTCATTTCATTCCTTTTCTCAAATCCTTTTCCCGAATTCGAAAAAAACGGCGCGCCGTTTTTTTTCGTGTGATTGCGTCTTGCCCGCCGTGCTATCGGATGTCGCGCGGCTTGAGCACGTACATGCCGGTGAGGATGGCCCATGCCTCGGACATCGGCATCCGCTTCAAGTCATGGCCAGGGCCCCACGAATCGCTGTAGAGCAATTCTTCCGTCTTCGCATTGTAGCCGATGACCATGCGCATGTGGCCGCCAACACCCATGATGTTCAGCGGGGGATTCTCTGGGAACTTGCCGACGATGCACGACCATATCAGCGGCACTCCGCTATCGACGTATGTCTTGATGTCCTTCTTGAATTTCCCGAAGGCCTGCTTGTCCAGAAGGCGCGATTGCTTGAGGACGAGCGCATCCATGTCTTCGTAGAGCTTGTTCACGAGGATCGTGTTTCCATAATCGGGAAGTGGCGGGACATGCTTCGCCCGCGCGGCCTTGTCATAGTCGCGGATTATGCGCTGGAAGTCCTTCCAATCTGGATCGTAGAGTTTCTTCACGTCGAGCGAGAACTGCTTGCCGATTGTCGCAAGCGCCTTGAGCATCCCTTCGGAAGATGTCCCGCCGGTGCGCGCGGTGTCCGCGAGCTGCGCCACGTCGTGCTGGTCGATCTCGCGCCCATAGTAGCGAAGCAGCCGCTCGGAGGTCGCGGCCGCGCAGTATCCCTTCTGCCCCTGGTCAACCATCGGCACACCATTGATGCAGATATCGCCGTTCGACGACTTCCCGACATTCGCCTTGAGCTTGTAGCCTGTAACCTGGCCCTGCTTGCTAGATGTCGCGGACTGTGGCACCGAGGATCCTCCCGGCTTCTTCGTCGGAACCATCGTAACACGCAGGAATTCCGCGCGGTACGGCACGCGTATGCCGTTGCGATGGATTTCATCGGTGAAAGCCCACTCCAGCAGGACATTCGTTGGCGCCTTGCTCCATTGGTGGCTCTTCGTCTGCTGCTTGCCGTGGGTCGAATCGTCAACTCCGGCGCGCCCAGCATTGCCGGCCCATGCCCTGATGCCGCCGCCGACTTCCTTCACGAGCTTTTCGAATTCCGCCTTGTCCAGCTCGATTCCGGCGTCGCCGCGATTGTAAACGGTGAAGGAAATCTTCGCCACCTCGCCCTGCGAGAAATAGGCGAAAGCCTCGGCGACAGGATGCCCAAGGAAGGAAAGCGCACGGTTGTCGGAACGCGCGATGTCGCATCCCGAAACAAAGTTGAAGCCCAAGGGGGCGAACGCCTGCATGAACGAATCCGCGCCGTCGGTCCAGTATTCCGCAGTGTCGAGGAATCCGTCGAGCGATGGCTGCGCCAGCGCGCCCAGCGTGCAGAATAGCGCCGCGGCGACGGATACAATGTGTCTCGTGCGAATTGAAAGCATGCTTGAAGAATACTAACTGGAGATTTCCGCCGCAAGTCCTAACTTGACGAACCACCACGATGAATGCTAAATTCACCCACTCAAATTCACCTGTTCAAAAAGGCGATAGACAATGAAGCAACTTTGGCAACCTTCCAAGATCAAGCGCGCCCGTAAGATCGGTTTCCGCGCCCGCATGTCCACCAAGGGCGGCCGTGCCGTCCTCGCACGCCGCCGCCAGAAGGGCCGCGCGCGTCTCACGGTCTAGTCCCGTCCGGTCGCCACGATGGCCGATTCCGCATCCGACCGGTCCCGCCAGGCCAATCCCGGCGGCGCCGCGCGGCGTGACGAGCGCCTCACGCGCGATCGCAGGTTGGATCCAGCGGGCTACAAACGAGTCTTCGACGGTGGCAAGTCAATTGCCGGTCGGGGACTCGTTGTTTGGTATATGGTACCAGGCGAACCGAGTGGCGACGCACGTGTCGGCATCGTGGCGAGCAAGCGCTCGTTTCACGATGCCGTGGACCGCAATCGCGCCAGGCGCCGCATGCGCGAAGTCTTCAGGCTGTCGCGTCCGGGCCTGACCCCCGGCGTGGAACTTGTCCTGATAGCTCGCCCCCGCATCCGCTCGATGGATTTCCCCGCACTGGCGGATGATTTCCGCAAGGCTTGCCGCAAGGCCGGCATATTGGTACAGCAAAAATGAAGGCGCTGGAGTTTATCGAGGGATCGGTTTCCTCCGCGATGATTCTCGTGGTACGCGCCTACCAGATTGTGCTTTCACCGCTGTTCCCGCCAGCCTGCCGTTTTACTCCAACCTGTTCCCAGTACGCGATCGAGGCGCTTCGCGTGCATGGCCCGATCAAAGGCTCATGGCTAACCTTGAAAAGATTGTTCCGATGCCGTCCATACGGCCCCTCCGGCCATGACCCCGTTCCACCACGGGAGTGCTAGCGCCCCCTCCCCTGTTGTTTGACAATCACTGCCCCAACCTCCCACCTCTTACCTCTTACCTCCACTCCAGCCATGAACAAATCCGACAAACTGATCGTCGTCCTTCTCTTCATTGCGCTCTTTGGCCTGACGTTCATCCAGAAGCGTTCCGCGGGACAGCGCGCAGCCGCCGAAGCCACCCGTCGTGCCGAGCTCGATCGCATCGCCGCGACAAATCTCGTCTCCACGGTCGAGTCACCCACGAATGCCGACACGGTTAAACCCGCCACACCAGCCGAAGAATCCACGCTGAGCGCCGCACCTGCCGAACCAGCGCTTTCGGCTCCAGCCTTCGACGAGGAACGTGTCACGCTTCGTTCCGATGAACTTGAGATTGAAATCTCCAATCGCGGCGGCGCGATTGTCCAGGCTGTGCTTCCCGAGTTCAAGGCGACTCGCGAGAAGGACAGCCCGCCCGTCACGATGGATTTCCTCGATGCTCCCGCCCTTGCGCTTGCCGGCATACCCGGCATCGATGCGAATTCCCAGTTCTCGCTGACGGTCGATGAGGCGCTCACAAGTGTTGTCGCACGCGCCGCCACGTCTGATGGTCTCATCTTCGAGCGTACGATCACCCTTCTTCCGCAATGCGAGATCGCCGTTCGCGAGTCATTCCGCAATCCTGGCGACAAGCCAATGCTCCTTTCCTCCAATGCCGTTTCCCTCGGCGAAGTCGCGCGCGGCACCTCCCGTAACGACATGCTCGGCATCGACGCGCGTCCCGTCGAGACAGGCAAGGCCGTTCACTGGGACACCAAGCTCATGAAGGCCTTCGGTGGCGGCGGTTTCGGCTGCGGCGGCGCACCGAGCGCATCGGCGATGCCTCCTTCCGCTTCTTCCGAAGTCTATGGCAACCAGGAATGGCTCGCCATTAAGTCGCGCTTCTTCGTTTCGCTCTTCTCTTCCGACGAGCCAGGAGCTGGCTATGCCTTCAATGTTACGCGCGACATGAAGCAGCAGCGCCTGTCGCTCAACAGTGTCTCGGCGCACTACCGCTTCGATTCGCGTGAAATCGCAGCCGGCGGCGAATTCATCCGTTCATCCACCCTCTACATTGGCCCCAAGCGCCTCTCCTACCTCTGGAACCAGGGACACCACCGCTATCAGGTCATGCAGTTCGGCTGGCTCACCTGGGTCTGCCTCCTGCTTGTTCCGCTGCTGAACGGCCTTGCCGCAATCAGTTGCGGCAACTACGGCGTCGCAATCATCCTCGTGACAATCATCATCCGTCTCCTCCTCTGGCCTCTCACCCACAAGGGTACCGAGGGCGCAAAGCGGATGCAGGCGATCCAGCCGAAGCTCAAGGAACTCCAGGAGAAGTTCAAGGACAATCCACAGAAACTCCAGCAAGAAACCATGATTCTCTACCGCGAGAATCACGTCAATCCAATGTCCTCGTGCCTCCCGCTGCTTCTCCAGATGCCAGTGCTGATCGCGATGTACACCGTGCTTCGTACCGCGACAGAACTCCGCTTTGCGCCGTTCCTCTGGATCGCCGACCTCTCCGAGGCAGAAAATCTCTTCGAGGGCATGCTTCCTCCGCCGATCTACAGCCTCAACATCCTGCCGATCCTCATGGCCGGCACGATGATTTTCCAGAGCAAGCTCACGCCGAACATGGGCGGCGACCAGTCGCAGCAGAAGATGATGATGTGGATGATGCCCATCATGATGCTCTTCATGTTCTATCCGCTCTCTTCCGGACTCGTCCTCTACTGGACCGTGAGCAACATCCTGGCCATCTCCCAGATGTGGCTCCAGCAGCGCGCCGCGAAAAAGTCTGTCCCCGCGTCGCAGACCGTGCTCGACGCCGACGATCCTGGCCTTACCCGCCAGCAGCGTCGCCGAATGTCCCGCTAACCAATCCTTCAAAAAACGGCGCGCCGCGATTGACGTACCATGTTCCGTTTCATCGCGACGGTGCGCAAATAGTGGTGCTTCCGCATGTCGCGGCAGCAGAGAAACGTTTGCCGTTCAAGATACGCATCAGTACGCCAACCGATGGTCAGGCTTACTGGCGAAGGTGGAATCAAATGTGCGGTCAACCGCATAAAATGGGCGGGGCGGACGCAGCAGCGTCCCCCCCGCCCATTTTAATATCTGGAAGTGGAAACTACTGGCCGGCTTCCTGCGTCTCGATGCGGGAGAGGGACTCTTCGGAGAGACG
>JAZQOE010000141.1:0-2289 GCA_045627705.1 Kiritimatiellia bacterium
TTCACCGCATACTTCGCGACGCTCTCGCCGCAGTTCCGCCAGCTTGTCGTCGATCGCTTCCTCGATGGCATGTGATTCTTGGAATGTTGATGTGCAAATGCAACTTTCTTCTCGCATAAGTCTTCTTCGTGAACGCTACGAGCAACGGGCGCGTGCGCTTGGCAATGGAGACTGGTCGCGCGCCAAGTTTCTCTCGGATCCCGACGAGCAACGCGCCTATCTCGCCTTGATGCCCGAAGCGTACAGGCAGACGGTTGGATGTCCGTCGGTGCTTTACCGCGCGAGATTGCTGAGTCTCTTCGCCGATAAAATTCCCGTCGATTCCGATCCCGATTCGCCAATCAAGGGATCGATGCGCTTTGCGGGCGTCAACCCCTGGACGCTTCCCGCGGAGGATCAGGCCTTCATCGCCGAGCGTGGCCCATGGACGCAGATGCATGTCGCGGTGGATTATCCAACGATGGTTCGCGAAGGCCCCGCTGGGATGCGGAAGCGTGTCGAAGCAATGCCTGAAGGCGAGTTGCGCTCGGCATTGCTCGAGACAGTCGATGCATTCCGCCGATTCATACGTCGGCATGATGGTTGTGCGGAACTCGCGGATCGCCCTGCCCGCACTCTTTGCGAAGCGCTGCAGATGGTGTGGTTCATACAGATTTTCCTGCATGCCGAGGGCGGCGGATGGTGGGGAGTTTCGTATGGTCGGCTCGACGACGATCTCATTCCGTATCTTTCCGCAGATGACATCGCGTCCGACTTCGATGCCGTTTGCGCGTTTTTGCTGAAGTGCTGCGAGGGCGAGGAATCGCAGAATCTCACGGTTGGCGGCGCTGGCGATGATCGCCTTACCATGATGTTCATGGATGCGATGCGGTCGCTGAAGCTTCCTCAGCCATCCATCTCGTTGCGCATTGACCAGGATACATCGAAGGAAGTCTGGGATTCCGCGCTTTCGCTTGCTATGGAAGGATTCGGCATGCCGGCATTCTTCAATTCGCCAGTCGTGCAGACGAGCCTGCTCCGCATGGGCATCTCGTACGAAGAGGCGCGGAGATGGGCGGTGATTGGTTGCTATGAGGCTACGATACCGGGCGCGACCGAGGCACTGACGACCGCAGGGCAGGTCGCGCTTCCGCAATCGCTCGTTGACTTCATTTCCAAGGCCGAGGTCTATCCAGACTTCTATTCGTTCCTGGAGGCGTACCGCGACTACGTCAGGGAGCATGCCGTTCCGGAAATGATGTCAAGCTTCAACGCGCTCAAGGCATCGATCCGGGAACAGGGACAGGTTCCATTTGAAACGCTATGCCTGCGAGGGTGCATCGAACGCAACCGCGCTTCGACGGACATGGGCGCCGACTACAATTTCTTCGGCGTGAATCTGCTTGGAATCGGAACGCTTGTCGATAGCCTGATCGCAATCAAGGAAATCGTCTTCGAGACGCACGAGCACACGCTTGTGGAAATGGCGGAGCAAGTAGCAAAGGACTTCCCCGACGAAAAATTCCGCGCACGTTGCAAGGCGTGCCGCGGACGCTTTGGCACTGGATCGGCTGCGAGTGAAACCCTTGCCGCGGAGCTTTCCGAGTTCTTTGCATTTGAGGTGCTTTCGCACAGGCTCGACGATGGATCGCAGCCTTATCCGGCCTTCTTCTGGTTTGGTGGCGACATACATCATCCGCAATTCGCGACTCCTGACGGGCGCCATGCCGCAGACCGTTTCTCGTATGGCTGCGGACCATGCGAGGGAGTCCAGTGCGGGCCGACCGAAGCGCTTGTCGCGGCATCGTGTGTCGCGCATGATTGTGCACCATGCGGCGCGCCGCTTACGCTTTCGATGAACCGCAAGGATGCGACTCCGGAGCGCGTGCGCTGGCTAGTGGAAAGTTATTTCGAGCGCAATGGAAGCCACTTGCATTTCAACATAGTGACAGCGGATGAGCTACGCGCCGCGCAGGACGACCCCGGAGCGCACGCGGAATTGCTCGTACGAATCAGCGGATACAGTGTTCGCTTTGTTACGCTTGACCGAGAGTGGCAGGATGCCATAATCGCCCGCACGGAACAAGGGCGGTAGGATTAATGCCTGTTAATTTGGCTGGTGTACCAGACGGTGGTGGAGAGCTGTTGCGTCTGGATATTGTTTTTATGCTCGTGGATGCGCTTTGTCGTAGGTTTCGCGGAGGCGCTCGATTGTCAGATGCGTGTAGATCTGTGTCGTCGCGATACTGGCATGTCCCAGCATTTCCTGAACATTGCGCAGGTCTGCGCCGGCATCGAGGAGATGCGTCG
>JAZQOE010000142.1:0-3610 GCA_045627705.1 Kiritimatiellia bacterium
ATACGTCTGTGAAATTCATCGCGATGCCCTGTTTGCGGATTTGGTCAGCGTCCTGACGGGCGTTACAATCTGAACCAATCCCCGCCTTTCGGCTTTCATAGGCTTTCCCGCTGCTTCATGATGACCTTCAGGCGTTCGGACAATCAGTCCAGGTGCGTCCTTGATCCTGATAAAATCGATGTTTGTTCCCCTCTAGAACGTGCTGGCTATGATGGCACTGTTTATGCTAACTATGTAGATATCGTGTCAGATACGCTGCTCATCTTGCAGTGGCGTTTGAGGGGGTTCATTCAAAGACAACTGCTCGCCGCGAACTTGACCCATTTTCGCGGTGCGCGATCAAAGGAGTACAGGAGATGGGCAAGTTCCAAATCAAGCAGGCCATGTGCGGCAAACGCATGCTCGCGTCGCTTGCGGCCTTGATGCTTGTCGTGGCTTCGGCAGACGCGCAGATGATTGTCGGCGGTTCGATCCCCGGTTTCTGCGAAACGTTCGGTCTTGATCCCAACCCGCACGAGACGTCCTGGTCTGCACAGGCGATACGCACGTCCATACCGGGACAGGTCGCATGGCCCGGCGACGAGCCTTCGTTCACTTTCCAGGTCTGCACGAAGGACGAGCCTCTCAAGGTCGATGCGAGCATAGAGGTGATTGAATACGGAACCAAAGGGCGTCCCGGTGACATTTGGACTCCCGACATGTTCCGTATCGCAAGCCATGGCACCACGCCGGTGCAGATCGACGTGCCCGCCAATGACTTCGCGGACTACACGGTGCAGCCGTTTGTGCCGGAGAAACTCGGCGGCTACGCCGTCATCCTCGACATGGGCAAGGACCTGGGGCGCATCTTCCTCTGCTCCTTCGTCCGTGTCCGCAAGCCGGTAGTCACTGATGTGCAGTTCCCGCAGCTTGCGCTTGACGTCTCCGACCGCGACGTCCTGACGCGCATTGGCGGCTATCCAAACCGCGTCGGCGTGGGATACGTCCTTACCACCGCCCATAATTTCGAGGAACGCTGGCAGCAGATTGCCGGACAGCTCGAGGGCTACAAGGAATCGAAACTGCCTGTCATCGTCGAAATCGGCGGCGGCGACTTCTACGGCGACCATCAGCCACTTGGCCGCCCGCGTCCGTGGCTTTCCGACGATGGCGTGATGCTCGACACCAAGTTCGACCTCGCCTGGCTGCCGAAGTACGACGAAGACTTCCGGATCTTCGTGAAGAAGCTCGTCACGGAGTATGGCTGGCCGCGCGGACCCATCAACGGCATAAAGCTCTGGAACGAGCCGTGGAACGGACTCTCGATCTCCGGCTGGGGAGCCGATGACGAACGCTACCGCGAAATCTTCCGCGTGATGTGCGAGGCCACGCGCGAGGCCTGCGCCGAAACCGGCAACAACGTGCTTTGCGGCGGCTGCGACTCGTCCTCGAACACGATGGACAAGCTCTTCGCCGACGGCTCAGACGACTGGCTGGAATACCTCGACTTCTGTTCGATTCACTACCAGGGCATGCAGCCGCCGTCCACGATCAAGAAGTGGGTGGACCGCAAGCACCCGAACGGTCGCGTCCGCATCTGGGATACCGAGAGCTGGGTCGCGAATTGCGACGACCGCGTTGCCGCGGTAGTCGCCGTGAACCTCTCCACCGGCCATGACCGCGCGGTCGGCATCTACGGCGGATCCATCTGCACCGAATGGTATGCCACGGGTCGCGGCATCAAGGTCCGCAACGAAGATGGGCGCATCGGCGATCTCTGGATCGGCTTCGGCAATACCTGGTCAGCCGCCGCTTCCGTGGCCGCTACCAGCTACTTCATCGGCCAGCGCCACTTCCGCGAACTGCTCTTCAAGAACGGCCTGCCCTGGGTCATGGTCTTCGACGGCATCCCGGGCAAGGACGGCGCGCCGAATCCAGAGGACGGCACCGTCGTTGTCGTAGGCGACATCGGCGAGGAATTCGGCAGCGACGACATGCTCTTCAAGACCGCCCGCGGCTATGCCGAACTCAATCGCAAGGCTGTGCTCAAGGAACAGCTCGACAATCTTCCCGCGGATGCCGACCCCGAGTTTCGCACCGAGCTCGAGATTCAGCTTGACTCCCTTGATTCTCTTACCGGTGGCGAGATGGTTATCGACGCCGCCGGAGACCGCTTCTCACTCTACGACTACTACGGCAACCCCGTTCCTTCCAAGGACGGCAAGATCGTGATTCCGCTCGACGGCCGCGGATTCTTCCTCCGCGCCGATGGCAAGCCAGGCTCTTTCGACGCCATGCTCGACGCCATCCGCGTTTCGCATGTCACCGGATTCGAGCCGCTTGACACTATCGTCCACGACTTCACCGCCCCCGTCGATTCGCCCGACGCCAAGCTCCGCCTCGATCTCACCTGCGTGCTGAACCGCGACATCTCGGGCACGCTGGACGTCACGATCAAGGGCCTCACCGTCGGCGATTTCGAGAAGAAGATCGCCTTCAAGGGCAACGAGACAAAGGTCATCGAAATCCCTGTCTCCGGCAAGCCGTCTCCCGACAACGCCTACGCCCTGGACCTGCGTTTCGATGCCGGCGCCGATGGATACGCCATCCACTCCGAGATCGTCCACGCGAATGTTATCGCCAAGCGCTCCATCAAGGTCGATGGCAAGCTCGATGACTGGGAGGGCGCAATCCCGCAGACAATCCATGCTGGCGGTCGCGGCGGCGCGACGCTGATGGAGGCCGCATGGCTGCCCTTCAAGAAATTCGACGATTCGATCCCGACCGGTTTCGCGACCGCCTGGCTAGCCTACGACGACGAAGGCATCCATTTCGCCGCGAAGGTCTCTGACTCCACGCCTGACAAGGCGGGTCTCCCGCGCTTCAGCAATGTCGATGAGGATGTTTATTTCTACCCGCAGACTTCCTACTCCGAACGCTTCGAGCACACCGGCATCCTTCCGATCGTGCAGAGCGACCCGATGGGCGAGCGCGTGCCGCTCGAATGGCCCGAAGGCGTACGCCGCTTCAGCTACCGCAAGGATCCAATCCTTCCGAGCGGCAATGCGCCCCGCCGCGACAACATCCAGATCGCCTTCAACGTGGTTCCCGCCGAAGACAAGGATTGGTATCCATGCCCGCCCGGCACGATGCCCGGCTACATCGGCTACCGCGACACCGACTACGAATATGCGCTGAACGCTGTTGGCGCAGGATATGGTGGCGGCACCGAAATCTGGCGCCTCCGCGTGCCCGGCATGCCCTCGAAGCACTTCTACCCGCGCTCTCCGAAGTCTCCCTTCGATGGCCCGGCCGATGGCCAGCTCGCGATTGTTCGCGATGGCGCGACACTCGTTTACGAGGCGACTCTGCCCTGGAGCGAAGTGCCCGAAGTCAAGAAGGCGATCGATGAGGGTCGTCCCGTCAAGTTCACATACCGCGTGAACGACGACTGCGGCAACGGCTGCCTCGAACTCTCGCGCAAGCGTTCCGTCGCCAAGCGCAACAACTCGTTCCATTGCGAGTGGGTCGAGCACTGGGCGAATGAACTTGAGTTCGGCGTCGAGAAATAAGCCTCGGATTTAAAACCCGAAAAACGGCGCGCCGCGAAATGGTCTCCCATTTCGCGGCG
>JAZQOE010000143.1:0-3281 GCA_045627705.1 Kiritimatiellia bacterium
ACCGCGGATGTCATGCTTCCATTGCGGCCAGCGCATTTCCAGATCGTTGGCTTCGTATTCGATCGAGATCGCATCGGTATCGATGATTGCGCCAGGAAGGCGAACCGTCTTCGGCTTGCCGGGCTTTACTGTGACTTCGTAGCCGAAGCCATTGACAGCGTCGTTGTCGCCGCGATTGGGGAACGGGCCGCAGGTGATTTCCGCCTTGCCCTTGAGATTGCCGGTGAAGGTCACGGACACGACGCCATCTTCGTCACGTGCGAAGGAAACATTGGAAAGCATCGGGCCTGGGCGCTTTTCGACAATGCGGAGGAAGCGCGGGTAATCCACGGACGAAACCCGCACCTTGATGGAATCGTCGTCGCCTTCGAGCAGTTCAACCGCTTCCTCGGTGTCGGTGGCGGGATCCCAGACAGAGACAGTCGCGCCATTGCCGCAGATGTTTTCAAAGGTGATATCGAAGGTTTGTTCCGGCATCGTGTAGCGGAGTGGATCGAAGAAATCGAGTTCGGGACGCCATACGGCGCTGATGTCGTGCGTCACCACATAGAAGGCGATATCGAAGGTCCGCTCGTCGATCTGGAACGGCAGGATCGCGAAATCGTCGCGGTTGAAACGGTCTGGATTCGCGCGCGTGCCGTTGCCCTTGAAGACAAGGCGGGGATCGTGTTCGACGAGTTCATCGACCTCGACCTTGCGCGCCACATCGAAGGACTTGCCGGAGCGGAGGCGCGCCGTGACACGTCCGACGGCCTCGACCTGCGGGCCAACGGCGGCGCGGACGGAATCGGTGAGGAGACCTCCTGCGGCATCGAGCGCATCGAAGTATGTCGAGGGGAGGACGCCGAAGACGAAATCATCGCGGTTCTGCGCATGGAATACATTGTGGGTCGTTTCGCCCTTGTGTCCGCAGAAGATCAGTTCTCGAAGGAGCCAGCGCGCGCCCATCTCATGGAACAGTTTGATCGCGCGAGGGTCGGTGGCTTCGCAGTTCGCCTCGGCGCAGCGCTTGCCTGCCCAGTCGGCACGGTATGTATTCACTTCCGTGCGCCAGACTTGTCCGGGGCGGCCATCGCCATTGTGGCCGTAGCGATGATGCTGGGCGAAGGAGACGGGACCGCCGGATGTGCTTGGGAAGGGGAGCGTGTCGCGCGTCATGTACTCTGTCGCGAAGGCGAAGTGGGAGCTTTCGGGGCACGCCCAGCGCTGCGAGGGAATGAAGAACGATCCTGCATCGACGGTGTGCCAATCGCGTCCGTCCGGGTTGCCTTCGCGTTCGCCGAGGGCGTTGATCGGGCCGTTGTTCGGCTGGTCCGGGTGGTCGGCATCGATGATGCGTGGCATCGCGGCGGAGTAGTAGTGGCGCGAAATCGCATCTACTCCGGGCCAGCGTTCGGTGAGGTTGTCCCAGGGACGCTGGTTGGCGAAACCATTTACGATCGTCACGCCGGGGCATTTGTTTTCCGGATTGCGGATATAATCGACCGTCATCGGGAAGATCGCCTCCGGGCCGCGCGCTTCGTGACCGGCCGCATCGCGGTAGATGATGGGTTCCTTGAATTCAATGCGTGGATCGCAGTAGTTGTTGATGTCGAGGAAGCAGCTGCCGAAGGTGTATTCGTTCCAGACTTCGATGTCGAAGCCGACATCGACGGTTTCGTTCGTTGTGCCGAGCGCTTCCTTGGCGACTCTGCACGCGGTCGCGATGTATTCCATCCAGTGGACGAGCGATTCGGCGCAATCCGGATTGGGGGTGCCATCGGCATTCACGGAGCCGGAGAGCGGGCGGACGCGTGTCTCGCTGAGAGTAATGTCGCCGGCCTTTAGATCGACAGGGAGCGGGGCGGAAAGTTCGCAGCGACCGGTGGCGGGATCGACGGAGTCGATGATCGGGTAAAGTGCGCGGTAGTCATTGAGATTCGTGAGACCGCAGTAGCGAGGGCGGACGTTATCCACCTTCTCAAGCACGATGGAGCGTTGTCCGGCGGGGGCATCCTCGACGAGTTTCGCATTGAACCAGCGGATGGCGCACGGCACGCCGTGGTGGGCGTTGAGGAGTATAAGCGGACGCATTCCTCCATCCTTGATCGCGCGCAGGCGGCGCTTCATGTCGGGCTCGTTGGAGAAGTGCCCTGGGTTGTCCCACGCCATGTTGCCCCAGCCCCATTCGACGCGGGCGGAGCGGAAGCCCGCTTCGGAGAGGACGGTTGCGGTGGCGACTGTATCGCCGCCGAAGTTCACGCCCGGCATCTCGAACCAGCGCGAGACGGGCCAGGTGTCCATGTATGCTCGCCATGGCGCGAGGTAGAACGAGCGCTGTCCGAAATTCACCTGGGACTGGAGACGATCCTCGTATGGCCCTTCGAGCTTTGCTGTCGTCTTTCCCGCAACGGGCTTTTCGGCAGCGATTGCGGCGAATGAAACAAAGGCCGCAAGTGCGGCAACTGCTGTGACGCGCTTGTCCATGTTGACCTCCGATTATTAAGGGGGAAGAAGTGGGGATGCTAGCGGAGCTTGCCCATCGGGCCGCGCGGGCGTTGCATTTTCACGCGGGGCTCCTCGAGTCCGAGGGCGTACCATTCGTCGCCCAGGCCGGAATTGGAGAAGTGCTTCACGCGGTTGTTCGCGAGATTGTCGCGGTTGCGGTTGATGGTTTCGTTTTCCATCTTCGACGCGGCGCGAACGAGGATGGCGTGTGCGGCGGGGATGTCGCCGCGCTGGACGAGCGACCACGCCTGGAGCGAGTAGAGGAGGACACCCTGCCCATAGCGAAGGCGCTTCACCTGTGACTCGAAGAACTTGCCCTGTGCGGGATCATTGTGGACGTGCATGCGGGCGAGCTTCATGGCGGCGGACATGGGATCCACAAATATGCACTGCGGCATGAGACGGTCAACCTCGGCGAAGTTGCGGAGCTGGTAGTTGAGCTGCATGCGTACAGTCGCCGTTTGCTTGTTGAGCATTGGCATCCACTTGTGCATTGGCTCGAATTCTTTCGTGCGTTCGAGGGCGCGGATGAGGTATGGCTTCTGGATACGCTCCATCTCCTCGAGCATCTGCTTGACGCTGCCGGAGGGGCGCAACTGCATCTGCGCAGCGCGCTGCTGGAGATGGCGCTGGCCTTCGCCGAGGATGGACTGCATGCCATCCATGATCTTCTTCATCTTCGAGCGGATGATAAGGCTGCCTGTGACCTGTCCCGCGGCAAAGGCGAGAATGCCCCAGAAAATGCTCCATCCCGGCGCGGATACATGCGTGAAACCGAGACCGCAACCGACAGC
>JAZQOE010000144.1:0-2488 GCA_045627705.1 Kiritimatiellia bacterium
CGTTCTTCAACAAGCCTCTCACTTTTTTGTCATACACCCGGGAAAAAAACGGTGCGCCGCGGATTTTGCGGCGCGCCGGTTTTTTTTTATGGAGTTCCGGTTATTCCGCGGCGGGAGCGGCGGGCTTGGCCGCTTCGGGGGCGGGCGTGCGGAGCTTGATGTGGGGCTCGCGGAGCTGCTTCTCGGTAACGGTCGAAGGCGCGTTCATCATGAGGTCCTGCGCACGCTGGTTCATCGGGAAGGCGATGACTTCGCGGATGTTGTCCGAGTCGGTGAGGAGCATCAGCATGCGGTCCACGCCGGGGGCGATGCCCGCGTGTGGCGGTGCGCCGTACTTGAAGGCGTTCGCAAGGGCGGGGAAGCGGCGGTAAACTTCGTCGGCGGGATAGCCGCAGATGTCGAAGGCCTTGAGCATGATGTCGGTGCGGTGGTTGCGGACCGCGCCCGATGAAAGCTCGATGCCGTTGCAGACGATGTCGTACTGGTAGGCCACGATGGACATCGGATCCTTGTTGAGGAGCGCGTCCATGCCGCCCTGGGGCATCGAGAACGGATTGTGCGAGAAGATGATGTCGCCAGTCTCGGGGTCGCGCTCGAAGAACGGGAAGTCAACGATCCAGCAGAACTGGTAGGCATCCTTGTCGATCAGGTTCATCGTCTCGGCGATGTCCGTGCGGACGAGGCCGGAGAGGCGGTGGCATTCATCGACGGGCGCGGCCATGAAGAACAGGGCGTCGCCCGGTTCCATGCCGGCGAGTGCCTTCATCTCCTCGAGTTGCTCGGGGGTAAGGAACTTCGCGATCGGGCCCTTGAGCTCGCCTTCCTTTGTCCAGGAGATATAGCCGAGACCCTTGCCGCCGTTTTCCTTCACATTGTGTTCGCGCTTGTCGAACCATGTGCGGGACTGCGCGGTGGCATTCTTCACGAGGAGGCCCTTCACGAGGCCGCCCTTTTCGACGGTCGCGGCGAAGGCCTTGAATCCGGCCTTGGCGAAGAAGGCGGACATGTCAAACCACTTGAGCGGATTGCGGAGGTCCGGCTTGTCGCTGCCGTAGGTCATCATCGCATCCCTGTAGGTGATGCGCGGGAAGGGGGCGGACGCTACCTTCTTGCCAGGCTTGGCGAACTTCCTGAAGGTTTCGGGGATGACCTCTTCCATCACGGCGAAGACATCCTCCTGCGTCGCGAAGCTCATTTCGCAGTCGAGCTGGTAGAACTCGCCGGGCGAACGGTCGGCGCGGGAGTCTTCGTCGCGGAAGCATGGCGCGATCTGGAAGTAGCGGTCGAAGCCGGCGACCATGAGCAGCTGCTTGAAGATCTGCGGCGCCTGTGGAAGCGCGTAGAACTGGCCGGGGTGGATGCGCGATGGGACGAGGAAGTCGCGCGCGCCTTCGGGCGAGGAGCTGGTGAGGATCGGCGTCTGGTACTCGTGGAAACCGAGCGATTCCATCTTCGAGCGCAGGAAGGAGATCACCTGCGAACGGAGCAGGATGTTCGCGTGGAGCGACTCGCGGCGGAGGTCGAGGTAGCGGTACTTCAGGCGGAGTTCCTCGGGGCCGACATCGGAGGCGTCGCCGGCGAGGTAGATCGGTGTCTGCTCGCTTTCGCTTTCGACGATGAATTCGTCGGCGACAAGCTCGACCTCGCCGGTCGGGATGTCGTGGTTGATCATGTCCGGCTCGCGCGCAACGACCTTGCCGGTAACGGTGATCACGCTCTCGAAGTGGACGTTCTCGGCTGTCGAGAAGAAACTGCGGCTGGGGTGTACGACCACCTGCGTGCGGCCATAGTGGTCGCGGAGGTCGATGAAGATGATGCCGCCGTGGTCGCGGCGGTGGTAAACCCAGCCGGAGAGGCGGACGGTCTTGCCGGCGTCTGACGCGCGGAGTTCGTTGCAGTTGTGCGTGCGGAAATCGTGCATGGTTATGCTCCTGGAAAAAGAAAACCCAAGTGTAGCACTTCGTTTGGCAAAGCGGAAAAAAAAACTTCAAAAAACACATTTCGTGCTTGCAAGGCATACGCGGAATAGGTCATCATTGTCCCGCGATGAAGGGACTGCCTTCGCGTACTGGGTTAGTGCCTCTGCTCTTCGGGGTAACGGCTCAGGCATATTATTGGTTACAACGAGGGGCACAAGAGGTCAGAGCATGGATATCTACGTCGGCAACCTTCCGTATGCAGCTACGGACGCCGATCTTCAGGGGCTGTTCGAGCAATATGGCGAGGTTAAAGCCGCCCGCGTCGTGGTCGATCGTGCGACCGGTCGCGCGAAGGGTTTTGGTTTCGTCGAGATGCCTGACCAGGCCCAGGCCGAAGCCGCTATCGCGGCTACCAACGGACAGGATTTCATGGGTCGCGCCCTCCGCGTCAACGAGTCCCAGCCCAAGCCCCGCGAGGAGCGTCGTGGCGGATTCGGCGGCGGTTACGGCGCCCCCCGTGGCGGTCGTCGCTGGTAATATCGCCAGTCGTCCGCGACTGAATTGACACA
>JAZQOE010000145.1:0-10097 GCA_045627705.1 Kiritimatiellia bacterium
TAAATCGTGTTACTGAAAAATTCGGGACATGAACATGACAAGCGAAGAGAAGAAGGTGAACATCAGGCTGGCGCGGAGGCGCTATGCCGAACTTCATTCGAAGCGCGAGAAGGGCGAGTTCCTCGACCAGTTCTGCGCGATTACGGGGATGCCGACGCATCGGCACGCAATGAACGCCTGGCGTCACTCACAACGGACGCGCATGCTTCGGTAACACCAAATATGGCGCAACCTGGAAGGAAGCCTCGCAAATTTGGGTAACATTATTTAACGGCGCAACGCGCAGGACGATGATTCGGTTGAATGCGGCTGGACCAAATGCTAAAATCCAACGCCGACAATGGGATGACAATGATTGCACTGAACAAAGACAAGCGCGGTTTGATCCGCTGGATTCTTTTCGCGGTAGCGGCGGTCGCCGCCGTACTTCTCTTCCGCGATGTATTCATCTTCATGCGGACGTCGTTCAACGACGAAACCGAAGACATGGCACACGGCTGGATAGTGCCGATTTTCTCGATTTATCTGCTCTGGATGCGGCGCAAGCAGTTGCGCGAGGCCCTTTCAGACGCTCCTTCGTGGCTTGGCGCACTTGGCATCGCGGCTTCCATGGCGCTTCTCTGGCTCGGCCAGCGAGGCGTGCAGGTGCGCATCAGCCAGTTCGGTTTCATACTTTTCCTGTGGGCGCTGCCATGTGCGACATGGGGCCGCCGCATGGGGCGTCTGGTAAAATTCCCGGCCACGTTCATGCTCTTCACGGTTCCCGTCGCGTTCATGGATATCTTCACCGTGAAACTGCGCGTTCTTGCCGCCGCTGTTTCCTCGGTGTTGCTCAATGGCATTGGCATCCATGTCGTCCGTTCCGGCACGGGACTCATTTCAATGGCCCCTGATGGCGGAATCGGCTTCCAGCTCGATGTCGCGGACCCTTGCAGCGGGATGCGGTCGATATTCGCCCTTACAGCCGTAACCGCCGCATACGCCTACATAACCCTCTCGAAGAACTGGAAGCGCTGGGCTCTCTTCGCATGTTCGTTCCCGCTCGCCATAATCGGCAACATCGCCCGCATCTTCCTGATTGCCGTCGTCGCGCGCTTCTGCGGTCAGGATTTCGCCACGGGGTTCTACCACGATTATTCGGGATACGTCGTTTTTCTCGTGGCCCTTCTCTGCATGGTCCGCATTGGGACATGGCTTGAGAAGCCGCGCAAGCAGGCCGCACAGGAATTCGACGCCGGAAACGGCGCGCCGTTTTCCGCGCCATCGCAGATGTTCCCGGCCCTTGTCGCTCCAATCCTGGCGATAGTGGTTTTCTTCGCCATCGCCCGCATGCCGGCGCCAATCCTGGAGCCGCAGGAGGCGCTTGTTTCCGAGTGGCCTTCGGAAATCGGCGGTTATCCCGGACACTGGCAGATCAATTGCCAGAACGACCAATGCCGATACCTCGCGATCGCCGACGAGGGCGTTGTCGTGGATGCCGAGTACTCCGCCACACACAAGTGCCCCGAGTGCGGCGGGGAACTCGATTTCATCTCGATCGGCGAGCATACGGTCCTTCCGGAGGATACGCGCTTCATCCGCCGGGTCTATACCGATGGACGCGACCATTCATATACCGTCACGATGATCATCAACGGCGAGCAGCGGAAGAGCATACACCGTCCGGAAATGTGCATCCCCTCCCAGGGCTTCTCGATGGACAGGATCGAGAGCGTTTCGGCCAAGACCGCGGACGGCAGGGATCTCAAGATGCGGTTCATCCTGCTTCGCCAGCGCGACTCGCGCAATGGATACGGCATCGAGGCGTATTGGTTCATCAGCGAAGACCATTCGACCGATTCGCATCTTGTGCGCATCCTGACGAGCGTGGCCGACCGCGCGCTCCGCAACCGTGTGACCCGCTGGGCGATGATTACGATTTTCACCCCTGTTCCCGTCCGCTACGATGGCACGCCCAACTACGAGTATGCCAAAAAGGAACTGATTGATTTCGCCACCGAATTCGCGGTGCGCCGCCAGGCAAAATGACATTCGAAATGAGCGCATTCATAAACGACGATTTCCTTCTCACCACCCCCGTCTCGCGCGAGCTCTACCATGGCTACGCCGAGCAGATGCCGATCATCGACTACCACTGTCACCTGCCGCCCGCCGAGATCGCCGAGGATAAGCGCTGGCCCGACATCGCACAGCTCTGGCTTGGCGCCGACCACTACAAGTGGCGCGCGATGCGTTCCAATGGCATCGACGAGCGCTGCATCACTGGCGATGCTTCCGACGGCGAAAAGTTCGCGGCGTGGGCGGCGACGATGGACCGCCTCATGCGCAATCCGCTGTTCGACTGGTCGCAGCTTGAACTGGCGCGCTACTTCGGCATCTTCGATCGTCTTTCGCCCGCTACCGCCGAATCAATCCGCGAACGCTGCAATGCGTCGCTTGCGAAACCAGAGTTCTCCGCGCGCGGACTGATGCTGCGTTCGAATGTGCGCGCCGTATGCACGACCGACGATCCATGCGACGATCTCGCGCACCATGCCGCGATCCGCGCTTCCGGTTTCGCAGTGAAGGTGCTTCCCGCATGGCGCTCGGACAAGGCGTCGAAGATCGATGACCCAGCCGCGTGGAACACCTGGATGGACCGTCTCGAAAGCGCGGCGGGCATGACCGTCCGCACATGGGACGACTTCCTCGAGGCCCTCGAAAAACGGCGCGCCGTTTTTTCCTCCGCCGGCTGCGCGCTTTCGGACTATGGCGTTGGCGAGGTTCCGTGTGCGCCATACGACGATGGCGAAATCCGCCGAATCTTCCGCACCGCGCGCACGACGCGCCAGGCGCCATTGCCGGACGAGGCGCAGAAGTTCAAGTCGGCTTGGCTGTACGAAGGTCTCGCCGCCGATGCGCGCAAGGGTTGGACCGCGCAGATCCACTACGGTTGCATCCGCAACCCGAACAGCAGGATGTTCGCGAAGCTTGGCCCCGACGCGGGTTTCGATTGCATCGGCGATTGGAAATCGGCAAATGCGCTGGCGGTGCTTCTCGACCGTCTCGAAGCGCACGATGCGCTGCCGAGGCTTGTGCTCTATTCGCTAAATCCGTGCGACAACGAAATGCTTGGTTCGCTGATCGGAAGTTTCCAGCATGGGCCCGAACGCGGGCGGGTGCAACTTGGCGCCGCATGGTGGTTCAACGACCAGAAGAACGGCATGGTGCGTCACCTCGAGGCGCTTTCCTCGCTCGGTCTCCTCGCGAACTTCGTGGGGATGCTCACGGACTCGCGCTCCTTCCTGAGCTACACGCGCCACGAGTATTTCCGCCGCATCCTGTGCGACTGGATAGGGCGCGAGGTGGCCGACGGCGCGATTCCGAACGACACCGCGTGGCTTGGCGGAATCGTCCAGGACATTTCGTTCCGCAATGCGACCGGCTATTTCTCGCTTGGCTGAGCCTTAAACCTTCTTCCTGGGAATCTGCATGGCGCAAAGCGAATTCGCGATGGCCATGATCGCGGAGAAGGAGAAAAGCGCGCCGACGCCGAACTTCGCCCAGATGATGCCACCGAGCGGACCAACCAGGATGGATATCAGATGGTTGATCGAGATGCCGGTGGAGAGCGTGGATGTCAGCTCCTCCTGGCTCGACGCATTGTCGCGGACATAGAGATTCGTAGCCATCGACGTCGTGCTGATCAGGCCGTCGAGCAGGTAGTTCACGCACACTACGATCGTCGCGACCGAAGGACTGAACCAGTCGCCTGCATAGCCGTAGAAGATGCACACGAAGAAGAGGATCACGGTGTCGTAGATCATGACCGTGCGATAGCCGAGATAGTCGATGATCCTGCCGATCAATGGGCCGCCAAACATGTTGATCACCGCGCTAAGGCCCATCAGCAGGCCCATGTGCTGCGTCTCAACCCCGTAGTTCTTGATAAGCACGAAGGGCGCGAAGGTGAAGAAGACCTGCTTGCGCGCTCCATAGAAAAGTTCGAGGCCGTAGAAAAGACGAAACTTCCAGTTGAAATAGAGGCGTGGGCGCTTTGCGTGCGTCACGGGCGCCTGGCGCGTGAATGCCGCCCAGAGGCCGATACCCATCAAAACGAAGATGAAAAGCCAGATGCCATTGTAGAAGTTCACCTTCGGGATTGCGGAGAAGTTGTTGGTCCAAAGATAGAACACGACAAAGACGACCAGGTTGCCGAAGACGCTGCCGGCGTTCGACGCGCCGCCAAGGAATCCAAGCGCTTCCCCGCTGCGTCCATCGGCGGAAACCTGCAGGCCGATCGAACTGCGCACTGGCATCGCGATGTGTTCGCCAAGACTCCAGATCACTATGAGCGCGATGACTGTCACTGGCGTTGCCGGCAGGCAGAGCGAAGCGACTCCGATCATGCCGATCGCGGCGCTGGTGCGAAGGATCTTCCAATCCGCAACCTTGTGGAGCAGGGCGAGGATGAACACCAGGAGCAACCCCGGCATCTCCCTGAAGAATTCAAGCATGCCGCGCTGGACGGGCATGAAGCCGTGCACATCGACAAGGAAATTGTTGATCGTTGCCTGGAAGCACCCGAAGCAGATGCCCCAGACGATGGTGTTCACAAGGAACGGAATCGCGCCGCAGTTTGGACGGAAGGGAAGAGAGGTTTTCATCTTATAAATAAACGCGGTCGATCGCATTAGAATGCAATCGACCGCGTTCGAATGCACGGGTAATTATTCCTCGCCCTTGCGGGCGCGGACGAACGCAAAGACCGCGAAGGCAATTGCGATGGCGATTGAAATCGCGATGGATGTGTTCAGCGGCAGGCCGCCAGGAACAAGGCCCCAGGGCTGTCCCTTGTCGGCCGACGTCCAGAGGATGAAACTGGACACGACACTTGTCATGAACATCCCAGGCAGAAGTGCGACAAGTGCGCCGGCCTTCTTGCCCTGGCGAAGCAGCCAGACAGAACCTGCCATGAGGGTTGTCGCGGAAAGGACCTGGTTGCCCCATGCGAAGTAGTTCCAAAGGTGGTTGAAGCTCTTTGCGCTCTGGTTCGACCACCAGAGGAGCGCGGCCACGATTACGATCAGCGGGAGCGTGATAGCGATGCGCTTCGCGAACTGGGACTGCGGCATGCGGAACATCTCGGAGAGGGAAAGACGCGTCGAGCGCAGTGCGGTGTCGCCGCTCGTGATCGCGAGGATTACGACAGCGAGAACCGTTACGCCGCCCATCCACGGGCCGAGGAAGTACGTGGTGATGTGGCCAAGCACTGCGGCTGGGGCAAGACTGAGGTAGCTTGGCTCAAGGTTGTAGATCGCCAGGGCGGCGGCAGCCCAGATCATGGCGATCACTCCTTCGAGGATCATCATGCCGTAGAATGTCGAACGGGCTTCGCGCTCGGACTTCATCGTGCGGGCGACAATCGGGGACTGCGTCGCATGGAAGCCAGAGATGATGCCGCAGGCGATAGTCACGAACAGCAACGGGAAGATCGGACTCTTGCCGCCCGCGTTGAATGTGGTGTCATGGAAAGCCTTGAACGCTTCGCTTTCCTGAAGCAGGGAGGCATCCTTGAACCCGGCGATCGTAAGGGCCACGGCAAGGGCGATCGAGCCGATTACGAGCATCGCGCCGAAAAACGGATAGACTTTGCCGATGATCTTATCGACAGGGAAGAGCGTTGCGATGATGTAGTACGCGAAGATCGCGATGACCGCCCACCAGAAGAACGGGGTGTCCGGCAGCCATGTCTTGTCGATCAGGTTTGCGGGGACATTGATGAACACTGCCACGACGAGCAGCAAAAGCACGACCAAGAACCACGAAAACACTGCGGCGTAACCCTTGCCGAGCTGCTTGCGGATGATAGTTGGCAGATTCGCGCCGTTCATGCGAAGCGACATCATTCCGCCGATGAAGTCGTGGGCCGCGCCAAGCAGGACGCAGCCGACAGGAATGATCAGGAGCGCGACCTTGCCGAACTTGATGCCGGCGATAACGCCGATCACCGGGCCGACGCCGGCGATGTTGAGGAGCTGGATGAGCTGGTTCTTCCACATTGGAAGCTCGACGTAATCCACTCCGTCGGGACTTGCCAGCGCTGGAGTCTTGCGATTGTCAGGGCCAAGTATCTTTTCGACAATTGGGCCATAGGCGAAATAGCCGAATATCAGAAACGCGATGCCACCGAGGAACCAGCTCATGATGCAACCTTTCAGGGACCTTGTTCGCAACGAACAGGATGGAAACAAAGTATGCTCCATTTCACCCGGAGGCGCAAGTGGTCGCGGACGTGGCGTTCAAATCAAAATCGGCAATGGCCTTTGAAAGCGGGAGGTTGCCGTATGCGCCGTGATTCGTTAAGATTTTCCAAAAAGGAGAACCCCATGCAGAAGCTTTGTGGCTATGTGAACACCTTCTTTGCCGTCGATGGCAGTGGAAACTGCCTGCCCGGGCCATACCGTCCACTCGGCGTGGCGCGTCCTGGTCCCGACACCTTTTTCCCGCAGACCACGCATGGCTACAGGACCGGCGCCACGATCATGCGCTTCTCGCAGAACCATGTCGCCGGCACCGGTGGCGCGAGCCGCTATGGCAACATCGGCCTCACGCCTTTCACGGGTGCGCCGGTCGAGCAGTGCGCCGCACCGTGGCTCACCCCGTATTTCGGCCGCATCGACGGCAGTGCGCCAACAGACGAGGTCGGCGAGGTCGGCTACTATGCCGTTACCCTCCAGCCATTCGGCATTCGTTGCGAACTGACATGCACGCATTCCGCCGCGCTCTACCGTTGCGCCTATCCGGCCGGCGCCGAATCGTGGCTGCTGATCGATACGGGAAGCGTGATCCGTTGCGGCCTAGGCGCAGATGGGATGTTGCGGGAAGTCGAGAACTGGGAAGTCGCGCCCGAAAGCATCGGAGGTTTCGCCGAATGCAGGAACCGCGACGAAGTCATCGGGCGCGCCGACATCATCGGCGGTTGGGGACACCACCACCAGTACAGCGTCTTCTTCTGTCTCAAGGTTGACCAGCCTTGGGAGGAGTGCCGCATGGCGAACCGCGGCGGAATCGTCCCAGGCGGCGAACTTCACAGCGTGAACGGCCCGGATGCGCGCGTGCTCCTCCGCTATCGCGATGGCGCCACGCTCAATGTGCGCGTCGCGATTTCGTTCGTCTCGATCGCCCACGCGCGCGCCGCGCTGGCGGATGAAGTCGGCCCGCGCGATTTCGATTCGATCCGCGAAGAGTGTGCGCAGGAGTGGGAGGCGTTGTTCGCCAGTTTCGCAATCGACGGCGGCACGGAAGAACAGCGCCGTCTCTTCTACACCGCGCTTTACCGTCTGCACTGCATGCCCGCCGATCTCGGAGTCGGCGGCGACCCCTACCTTGGCACGGGTAATCACCGTCAGTTCTCCGACGTGTATTGCCTGTGGGACAGCATCCGCAATTCCAATTCGTTCCAGCATCTCTTCAATCCCGCGTACTCGGCGGACTTCATGAACTGGCTGCTGGATGTCGCGGATGAGACTGGCTGGCTGCCCGACGCATACATAACGGGCCATCATGCGTACATGCAGAGCGCGTGCGCATGCGATATCCTCTTCGCGGAAGCCGCGCTGAAGGGCGTAAAGGGCGTGGATTACCGCCGTGCGCTCGCGCACTGCATGCGCAACGCGCTCGAACTCCCGCCGGACCCGATGGTTTCCGGACGCTACCTCGACGACTATCACAAGCTCGGCTATCTCTCGACCGACGTCACGAAGGGATGCGTTTCGCGATTCATCGAATACACCGTCCACGACGACTGCATCGCGCGCCTTGCGGAACTGCTTGGCGACTCCGAAACGGCGACGCGCTTCCGCGCCTTCGCGGCGCGCGTGTGGAACCTTTGGAATCCCGAACGCAAGGTATTCTGGCCGCGCCGCCCCGATGGCTCGTGGGCGCCGGATGGATTCGCCGATGCGGACCGTCCTGGCTGGGACGCATGGAACGATCCCTGCGCCTACGAGGGATCGCTCCGCATCTGGTCGATGAATCCACTCCACGATATTCCAGGGCTTATCGAGCGCCACGGCGGCGCCGGGCAGTTCGTGCGCGACCTCGATGAAGTCTTCGAGCCCACCAACGGCCGCCCGCAGACATGGGGCGTGAAGGAGACGCGCATGCACGTGCCGCACCTCTACTCGTATGCTGGCCGTCCGGACAAGGCAGGCGAACGCGTGCTCGATTCGCTCGCCGAGCATTTCCACGATTCCCGCAACGGCCTTGCCGACAATGAGGACATGGGATGCCAGTCCGGCTACTACCTGTGGCATTCGATCGGACTCTATCCCATCATCGGCCAGACGCACTACATGCTCACGCCTCCGGTCTTCGACCATGTCGAAGCCGACCTCTCGGGCTGGGGCGAAGGGAAGAAGCTCGTGATCGATGTCGAGCGCCACGGGAAGGGCCGCTACATCCAATCCGTCGAACTCGGCGGCAAGCCGATCGACCGCTGCTGGATTGAACACGACGAACTTCTCGCCGCTCCGAGCCTGCGCTTCGTCCTTGGCGACGAGCCATCCGGCTGGGGCCGCGCCACTCCGCCGCCCACGCCGTCACGGCAGTGATTGACCAGTCGATCTTTTTGCCTTCAACAGGAACTTGAGATTAAAACTGCGGTTTCGGAAATCCTGCATGGCGTTTCATCTTGAATCATTTCGGCGGGCAAGATAAGATTCAAACGTTTCATTTTCGTTACGCCAAGGAGAACCGCAATGGCAAAGTCAGTTCAAGCATTCCTCGCTTCACACAAGTTCGACATCGACGCAATCGATCCAGAAAAGATCCTGCGCGCCTTCCGCGGTGAGATGTCCGCCGGCCTTGCAGGCAAGGACAGTTCTCTCAAGATGATCCCAGCCTTCGTCCGTGCGGACGGGCAGGTTCCTGCGGGCGCTCCCGTTGTCGTGCTTGACGCGGGCGGCACAAATCTCCGCGTGACGACCGTTTCCTTCGGTACCGACGGCGCGGCGGCAGTCGCCCCGTTCCGCAAGACGCCCATGCCCGGCACGAAGGGCCGCCTTTCCGCCGCCGCCTTCTTCGATGCGCTCGCCGATGCGATGGAGCCTGTGCTCAAGAAGGCCAAGAAGCCCGCTTCCGGCAAACTCGATGTCGGGTTCTGCTTCTCGTATCCAGCGACCATCACGCCCGAACTGGATGCCGTCCTCCTCCACTGGAGCAAGGAAGTCGATGCCCCCGCGATTGTCGGCAAGGCTGTCGGCGCCGGTCTTGCGAAGGTCCTCAAGAAGCGCGGCTACAACGTGCGCTTCATCGTGCTCAACGATACTGTCGCCACGCTTCTTTCCGGCAAGTCCGCCGGGAAGGGCAAGTCGTATGCCGGCTATGTCGGCTTCATCCTTGGCACCGGTACCAACACCGCATACGTCGAAAAGGTCTCGAAGATCGGCAAGCTTCGCGATGCCGGTGTTGAAGTTGGCGCGAAGACGATGATCATCAATGTCGAATCCGGAAACTTCTCCAAGGTCCCGGCCAGCGACTTCGACGATCTTTTCGATGCGACGACGAAGACCGCCGGCGTTTACCGCTTTGAGAAGATGATTTCGGGCGGATACCTTGGCGGCGTTGGCGAGACGACGCTGAAACTCGCGGCGAAAGAAGGCGTATTCACCGCCGATGGCGCGGCGAAGATCGCCAGGCTCGAGAATCTTTCGAACATGGACTTCGACAACTTCGCCGCCGATCCGGCGAATGGCGGGGCGCTCACGGCCCTTGCGCTTTCCGCCGCGGACACCCGCGCTGTCGTGAAACTGGCCAAGGCCATCTACACCCGCGCCGCGAAACTCGCCGCGATCAACATCGCCGCCGCCGCCCTTGCGGGCACTGGCTGGCGCGCCGCGAAGGATCCCGTGCTCGTGGATGTCGATGGCTCGACGTACTACCGCACGCGCTCGGTCCCATTCGAGAAGATTGTCAAGAAGCAGATCTCGGCGATCCTCGGGCCCAAGGGCGTGAAGGTCGAGATTGTCGGCGCCGATGACGCCCCGATCGTCGGTGCGGCGGTCGCCGGGCTCACCTGCTAACTGGTTTCAAAAATCAAAAAAAACGGCGCGCCG
>JAZQOE010000146.1:0-23269 GCA_045627705.1 Kiritimatiellia bacterium
AGGGGCGTCGACGGTCTTGGCGGCGGCGGCGCCGGCGGGTCTCATAACGCGGCCAACTGCGGCGGCATGGGCGGGTGCGGCACGGTGATCTTCGCCGTCAGCTACCTGCCTTCGGATGTCCCGATGGTCAGCATGAAGTCCGACATGACTTCGATGACAAGCGCTTCGATTTCCGCTCTTCTCGTCACGGCCGGCGATGGATTCGCGACCGGCGACCTCTATTTCACCTGCGGACGCAATCCCGAGAATCTCCCGCCCGCGACTGTCGTGAAGCATGCCTGGCAGGTAGGCGCGACATGGAGCACGAACCTTGTTGACCAGGCTCCCGGCATTCCCGTTTACTACGAGGCATACGTCGTCAACGGCGATGGCGCATCCTCCGAAGTCTACAAGGGACTCGCCCGCCCGTATTTCGGCACGGTCACCGGCGGTACAGCCGAAGTCATCGACAATGGCGATTCCGTCGCATACGTCTTCGACAACACGGACGATGCCATGACATTCACTCCGGCCTCGACCATCAGGCTCAACGCCGCGCTCGTCGTCGGTGGCGGCGGCGCCGGCGGCTGGACGATCGGCGGCGGCGGCGGTGGCGGCGGCGTTGTCCAGTACACGCCCGACACGGAACTCCTCATCCCCGCCGGAACGCCTATCACCATTTCGATTGGCGACGGCGGCGACAACTATGACTGGTACGGCAACTGGACATACGGCCGCAACGGCGGAGATTCGACTCTCGCGTTCGGCGAGGTCTCCCTGACAGCGTTTGGCGGCGGCGGCGGCGGTTCCTGGAGCGAACGCCAGGCCGGAGCCGAAGGCGGCTGCGGCGGCGGCGCCGCGAACGGCGGCAATAGCAACGCCAAGGGCCTTCAGGGCGGCAATGGCGGCATGAACAATAGCGAGCGTTCCGGCGGCGGCGGCGGCGCTGGCCAGGACGGCCAGGACGGGGGCGACAACTATGCCGGCAAGGGTGGCGACGGCATCCTCTCGTCAATCACCGGTACTCCCACGTACTACGCCGGCGGTGGCGGTGGCGGCGGCGGCAACAGCTGCACCTACGGCGGCAAGGGCGGCCTCGGCGGCGGCGGCGCAGGCCATGATGCCAACACGGATGTCGGCGGCGACGACGGCGTCGATGGACTCGGCGGCGGTGGCGGCGGCGGCGACTATGCAGGCGGCAAGCCGGGCGGCCGCGGCGGCCGCGGGACGGTTATCATCTCCATCTCCCCACTTTCGGGCTCCAAGCCCATCGCAAATGTCGTCCCGACAGTCCTCACGCCAAGCGAGGTCTCCTTCTCCGCGACCCTTGGACTTGTCGGCGGCGACGCAGATTCCGCAACCGCCACCTTCGCCTTCGCCCCGCTTGGCCAGGCGCTTCCCGCCGGCGAAGTCGTGAAGACCGGCTGGGAACAGGACAGCTCTTTCACGTTCTCCTATCCGGGCCTAGTCCCCTGTACCACATACGCATATGCCATGGGCGTGACGAACAACGCCGGCGAGGGCATCGTGGTCGAAGGCACGTTCGACACCGTCGCAGCATCCTATGCGTATGTCTCCGAGACTGGCAGCGATGCGACGGGCGATGGCTCGCAGGCCAATCCGTTCCGCACCATCACCCGCGCCTTCGCCTGCACCACGGCTCCCGCGACAATCCATGTCGCCCCTGGTTCGTATGACACCGACGCCGGCGAATCCTTCCCGCTCGCGGCGGAAGGCTACACGATTCGCGGCACCGGCGACGCCGGCGACTACGCGGTCGTCGATGGCGACAACGAGTCGATGCACATCTTCACGGTCGCCGACGGCACGCTCAATGTCTCCGGACTCTGGCTATGCGAGACAACGAACTCGATCCTGTGGACGGAAAACGCGACGCTCAACGTCGCAGACTGCCGCTTCACGCAGAGCCACGAGAACATGTCCTACAACTGGCTCAGCGTGGACAACATGGCTCTCGTTGACACCCCAGCCGGCGTGCTGAATTCGCGTACCACCACGGATGCGACCTTCGACCGCTGCGAGTTCCTGGGCATGAAGCGCTACTCGATCTTTGAATCGATCTACCGCTGCCTGACGGTCACATTGAACGATTCGCTTGTCGCCAGCAACACCGTTGTCAACGGCGTGTTCTCTTCCGCCGGCGCCGGCAACGTGAACGCGATGCGCCTCTATTTCAACCGTTCGGACTTCATAGAAAATGTCGGCGACTACAGCTCTCGCCACGACTGCGCGAACTGCTCGATCGCGTATGTCTGCGGCAACTGCGTGAATGGCCCGGCCGAAATCCGCAGCGTGTTCGAGATCGACGGATGCCACTTCTTCGCAAACCGCGGCGGCAACCTGATCGGCACCGACTACACCAGCCCGAATGTCAACGTGATCCGCAACTCGCTCTTCGTGGACAACTATGCCCACCAAGCCCTGTTCCAGGGCCACGATGGTCCAATCGTGACCTACAACTCGACCTTCGTCCGCAACTCCGGCAACTACTCGGCATTCAACATCGACCACGACATCTACGATTCCATCATCGTCGATGGCGGCGACATGGCCTTCATCTCGCCAAACTACGGCGACCATAGCAACTCCGGCCGGACCAGGCTGCACAACAGCATCTTCTGGAACACCCACGATGGCACGGGCTGGGGCCGCGCGGCCAGCACCCTGATAGAGGCGGATCCGATTCTCGAGAACGCGGGCGCGGGCGTCGCATGGAACGATCCTTCGTTCGACGCCTCGCCACGTCCGTATTCGCCTGCGATCGATGCCGGCGTGAACGGCCGCATCGCTTCGACGAACGATATCGCGGGCAATCCGCGCATCGCGGACAACGATGCAGACGGAACCGCCACAATCGATATCGGCGCCTACGAATCCGTATTCGCCGATTCCCCCAGGCCCGCTTTCCTAATGCCCGTTCCCGGCGTGACCAATGCGTTCCATGGCGCGACAATCGACATTCCGATTTCGATCTCGCCCGCCGCAACTGGCACGGTGACCGCCAATATCGCCTATCCCGATGGTGTGACTGGCCCAGCATCGATCGAGATCGCCGATGGCGCCGGTCCCGTGATGCTGCCGCTCGCCTTCGCTGCCGAGAGCGAAAATGACTGGACGCGCGTTGTCGTCTCCGACGCGGCGGGCGAAATCCTCCCGTTGAACGTCGATGCCTACCTCAGTGGACTCTTCGTGAACGCAGGTTACATCGGCACAATCTACGTCCGCGAGGGCGAGACCATCACCATCCCCGTCAAGATAGACCTCGATGGCGTAGTCGCTGGCTCGCTGATTCCAGTCTCGATCGCTTCGACCTCCGGCAGTGGAGACAACTCGATCTCGTGGTCCGCCGGCTCCGGCATCGCCGCTGGCGCGGCCTCCACGGTCGGCGGCCTCGTGATCACCGGCGCGTCCGGCGTGAACACCGTTACCCTTGAAGTCGGCGCCGGCTTCACCTTCGCGGAGACCGAGGACGACAGCGTGACAATCACCGTTGTCGGCTATCCCGGCTGGATGGCCGTCGATCCCGCGAATGGCAACGACGACCAGTATGTCGGCACGATGGCTTCGCCCTTCCTGACGATCGCCCGTGCGCTCGAAGTCCTCCGCGACGGCGATACGGTCCGCCTGCTCCCAGGCACCTACACCTCCGCCACGCAGGAGTTCCCGCTCGATCCGAAGAACATCGCGCTTGTGGGCTACGATACCGATGGCGCGGCAGACTCCGCAGATGTCGTCTTCGACGGCGAAAACACTGTTGGCACGCTCTTCTACTACGAAGGTCTCGATGGTGCCATCACGAACGGCGCGGTCGAGAATGTCACATTCCGCGACACGACGTCCGCCGCGGTCCAGACCGACCTTGGCGTTGTCACGTTCCGCAACTGCGCATTCTCGCAGTCCGTCGAGAATGCCGGCGCGTACGGCGCGATCCTGATCCGCGACAATGGCCACGTCACCGCCGAGGATTGCACCTTCGCGGGCATCCGCCGCAACAGCGTGGTCGCGATGGCGAGCCACCTAGTGAACGACGACTTCGCCTTCACGGCGCGCCGCTGCGTATTCCGCGACAACGCCAGCGAATGCGCCGCGATCAACGGCTTCACATACGGCAAGGCATACGTGTATGATTGCGACTTCATCGCGAACTCGGTGTTGCCAAACGACTGCTGGCGCTACCAGAACAGCGAAGTCTTCCGTTCGCCCGTCGCCGTACTTCGCCAGGGTGCGTTCGAAATCGAGCGGTGCCGCTTCCTCGGCAACGTCGGTGGCCCGATCATCTCGGAGACCTACTTCTGGACGCACGTCTATGATTCGCTCTTCGCCGGCAACTCCGCGTTGCTCAGCGAGGATCCGGTCGATGGTGCGTATGTCGCCCGCGTGAAGAGCGCCCGCGGCAGGGATATCAACGTCGGCGATCCCTATTTGACCGGCATGGTCGATGGCTATGGCGGTTATGTCCAGTTCTTCAACTGCACGCTGGTCGGCAACTCCGGCGGCTACAACAGCTGCAATACGGAAACGTACTTCTACAACTCGATCATCGCCGACGACGGCCCGCTCAGCATCACGCCCGTGGATGGCTGGATGGATCACCGGTATATCCGCCTCTACAATGTGATCGCGTACAACATGGAGCCAGGCACTGACGGCTACAGGGCGGAAGACAGCTCGAACATCATCACCGATGACCCGCAGTTGAAGAACATCTCGGTCGCATGGAACGATCCCGCGTTCAACGCGCATCCGAAGGGTGCCAGCCCCGCGCGCGACGCCGGCCGCAACGACCTTGTCCAGTCGGTCCAGCTCACCGACCTCGACGGCGCGGCCCGCGTCAAGGTCTCGCTGGTCAATGGCGCCGATGGGATCGTCGATATCGGCTGCTACGAGTCCGATCCTGTCTCCGCCGGCACGCTCATCCTGATCCGCTAATCCAAATCTGGCGGCCATGTTCGTGCTATAGCTGCCACGTCTCAAGCAAAGGACGGCATACAAGGCAATGGCGGCACATGTCGAACACGCGAAGCGCAAGAAGGCGATCCTCAAGACCGCCGTGCGTGTCTTTGCATCCGAGGGCTATGCCGGCACGACCTTCCAGAAGATCGCCGATGCCTGCGGAATAAGCCGTACCATCCTCTATCTCTACTACCCGAACAAGCGCGCGATCTTCCGCGGCGCGATACGATCCGCGATCGACGAGGTGGCGCTTGAAATGGATGGCATCGCCGTTTCGTCGATGTCGTCACCGCAACGCATCGTCGCCGCGATGGACATCATGCTCGACGCCTTTGCGCGCAACGCCGCGCTCATGCGTGTAATCCACGAATACCTCGTGCTGCTCGCCCGCGACACTGGCGAAGGCCGCCCCGGCTTCCGCTTCCGCGCACAGACCGCTTCGACGCGCGGCATCCTCCGCAGACTCGTCGCCGCAGGCATCGACAGCGGCGAGTTCCGCAAGGATTGTGACCCCGTCGCCGCCGAGGGCGCGCTTTTCGCCATTCTCGAAACCGCTGGTCTGCGCCTTGCGCTTCTCGGCGAAAGCGGCAACGACGACCTCCGCGCCTCAGTGCGCGAAATCGTGAGGCTCATGCAGGCATAGTCGGCGAACATTTCCAGATCATCTGTCTTTATTCAACCAAAAGGAATCCCACCATGAAGAAGGAAATCACCAACGGCGCACAGCGCGCTACATTCGAGTTCATCGAGGGCAAGGGCTGGACGCCAGGCTGGTTCTTCGATGGCGATACCCAAGTGCTCCGTTTCAAGGACCACGAATGGCTGTCGATCGGCCATGTCCATCCCGCATTCGCCGATTCCGCCGAAGACCTCGCCGATGGCGGACTCGTCTTCAAGGGCGAATCCCTCTACGGCAACGCGAAGGTCGCATGGGATGTCACGGTCCGCGCCGATGCCGGCGGCGGTTTTGAAGTCGTTACGTCGTTCACGCCCGCCGAGGATATCGAGCTGCTCGAGGCGTGGACATCCTACGAGGCTCCATACCTCTACGATGGTTCCGAAACCGCCACCACCGTAATTGGCATGAACCCGGTCGTGCGCTGGGTCGGCAACGATCGCATCACCCCGCCGATATGGGCGAATCCCGCCTGGGTCTATGGCAACGAAAAGTCAGCGCGCCGTACCGCAGTGTGCAACACCCCATACATCTGCCATGCGATAACCGCCGCGAAAGGACAGCCAGACCGCTACGTTTCGCTTGTCGCCGATTGGAACACCTGCGAAGTCCACGATACCTTCACCACGCCGACACGCGTGATCGAAGGACTCCACGGATACAAGTACATCCTAGGCGCGCTCAACTGGGCGAGCGCCTTCGCCAAGGATCCAAACGTGCTCTTCGAGCGCGGACGCGCCCATCGCCAGCGCCTGCTGGTGAGCGTCGCCGCGGGAGCGTGCCCCGGCGGAAGTTTCGACGCCATGCTCTGCAAGGCGTGGGAAGACGCCGAACGCCTCGAGCGCGAGCCCGATGGCAGGATCGCGGCATACGAGGTCGCAACTAAGGCAGGCGCAAGCTGGGCCAATGCGACAAAGTGGCTGCGCGACGTGATGTGCGAAAAGATTGAAGCGCCAGGCCTCCTCGAGCGCGGCGTAGGCATCAAGACATACGCTCCCGGCGGACGTCCCAAATTCGACACGCATGGCTCCTGGTACTGGTGGCCGCAGTGGACTGGACTTCTCCACTACAGGGCGCTGATGACAGGCGACAAGGAACTCGCCGCCGAGTGCGAGCGCAAGGACGCCCTTTTCGCCGAATGGGCCACGGGCGACCGCTACCACAACTCCATCGCTGTCGGCGCCACGCTCACGCCCGCCTTCCATTGGCTTGTGAACGCGAAGCAAAAGGACAGCACCCTCGCCCGCGGCTTCGGTAGCCTCCTGCGCGACACCTACGAGAAGTCGCTTGCGGAAAACGGCAAGGTCCGCGCAATGGATTCCGGTGCCCAGGCCACTATCGCGGAAGTCCTGCTCCTCGGCTCCGAACTCTATGGCGCGCCCGAAATGGAAAAGCAGGGCAAGCTCCTCCTCGAGGAAATGGCGCGCAAGCTCGACGGCAATTTCTGGGAGTTCAACCTCGGCCCGACAGGCTGCATGATGCACGGCGGACAAATCCGCTCGATGGGCCATGGTCACGCCGCGGCCGCGAATCTCGTTGCGCACCGTCTCACCGGCGACGCCGCGTACCTGCGCGACGCCCATCGTTTCGCCCGCTACCTTCTCGCCGTCAGCTACGCGACGCACAATGGCTCCAAGACGCCCGATTTCGACTGGCGCGGATGGTGCAACGGCTCAAACGCCGGACGCGACCAAATCGCCGAATTCCCGCCGTGGGAAACACAGAACG
The DNA here is from genome assembly GCA_045627705.1 of Kiritimatiellia bacterium. Lineage (GTDB taxonomy): Bacteria > Verrucomicrobiota > Kiritimatiellia > RFP12 > JBMNHG01 > JBMNHG01. The sequence goes on from JAZQOE010000146.1 coordinate 7,358, forward strand.
GTCTTCTCTGCCTCGCTTCGCTCATGCCCTTCTGCGACCTCGAAGCCGGCTTCTACGACGCACTCTGGTACATCGGCCGCACAGGCCTCGCGCAATTCCCCGCGGCTCGCACTGTGAAGCGCGTGATCGGCACAGACATGGTCGAGCGCTTTGTCCCGCGTTCCTCGCTCGCTAGCGAACGCGACTTCTACGACATCCAGCCATACCTCGCATACGAGAACCCTTACGACCAAGACATGCCCGCATCGTATCAGGGAACGGATTGCCTCGTTGGCGAGTTCGTTTACGGCGGCGGCCTTGCGCGCGCGGCGGACAACCGCGTCGCCGCGCTCGTGCCTGGCGCGGCACGCCTCGATCCATCGGAAGCGACTGTGCGCAACGTCCACTTCTGGAACCCGACAGCCAACGCCATAACCACCGATGTCGAACTCTTCTGGCCAAACGGCAAGAAGACGGTCGTCACCGAGACAATCCCATCCCGCCAGGTCTTCAAGAAGAGCTATGCCGCTGCGTCCTAAATGAAGGACATTCTTGGTTTGATACGGGCTCTCAACAACTCGCTGTCATTCCCATCGCAGTTTGTCGGAGCGATCGCGCTCGCGTTCGTATGCGGCGGGGCTGACGCATCGCCCGCATGGGTGCTTTGCGGCGTTGCGATTCCATGTGTACTGGCGATCGCGGAAGAAGCGGCGCGCCGCATTGGGGAACGGCGCGCCATCGCTGGAGGCGCCGAACTTTGCGATGTCGCAATCGATCCGCTTGCGCCCGATTGGCATGGGACGGCCCAGGGCATGATCGATGTCTTCGCCCATGCCATCGTCGAATCGCGCAATGTCCGCATGCGCTTCCTTCCATGCGGCGGCAACCCGTATCGCATCACGGTATTGCCACCAAAACGCAACTCTGTAAAGCCGCGCTTGCTCGTGGCACGGATCGAGCGAGGGAAAGACCCTACAGGCCAATCGATCCGCCAAGCATCAGCCACCACATCATCCGCAGACTCGAAGAACGCAATCGAGATTCCTGCGATTTCGGTGCGGATACCAATGCCGATTGAAATCGTCGATTCGATGGAGACGATCTGGATTTCCCCAATCGGCAAACGCATCAGGCTTTTGCGCTGTCCGCCAGAGGTGCTGCGTCTCGAAAGGGCAATTGCTATTTCAGTCGCATCGATTGCGGCAATCATCGCCCTCTGCGGGTTCTTCCGCATCGCGATTCTTGTCGCGCTGTGTCTTGCACTTCGCTTCTCCACAAGGCAAAGGTCATGGATTGCCCCGCATGTCCTTTGGATATCGATCCTGGCAATAGCGACAATTCTTTGCCATGACTTTGCCCCGTCATTCTTCGGGGATCCGCTGCGCGTCGCATTTTACGCATACATATTGCCGATTGCGCTTTGGCGGGGGTATAAACGCTTTTCCCCTCTTAAGGCGAAGGGGAAAGCACAATGATACCGCCGCTTCCGCCAATCATCGATTTCGACAGCGTCGATTCCACGAACCGCGCGCTGGCGGACATGGTTCGGGAGGACTGTGATCTTCCGGCCTGGACCACCGTCTCCGCCGAGGAACAAACCGCAGGCCGCGGACGTCTCGACCACCGCTGGCAATCGCCAAGCGGACTCAACATCGCATGCTCAATCCTTCTTCGTCCGACCGCCCCAATCGAGAACCTTGGGACACTTCCGCTTCTCGTGGGACTCGCCGTCATCCGCGCCGTCTCGCGAATCGATCGGAAAACCGGGGACAGACTTCATCTCAAATGGCCGAATGACATCTGGTGCGATGGCAGGAAACTCTGTGGCATCCTGTGCGAAATCCCGACCGACTACCCATCCCCCCGCGATGGTGCCACACCATTGATCGCCGGCATCGGCATCAATGTCAACACCACCCCCGCCGACCTTCCCCCCGACCTTCGTCAAACCGCCACCTCCCTCTTCATTGTCTCCCACCACGAATGGGATCGCCGCAATCTACTTGAACTTCTTCGCGAAGAACTAATTAACCTCTATTCTTCCTGGGCAAGAATCGGGGTCTGTCCCCATCTTTCGGAAAGTGAAAATCGGGGTCTGTCCCCATCTTCGGCACCTCAAAAATCGGGGTCTGTCCCCATTCCCGACACCTCAAAAATCGGGGTCTGTCCCTATTCCCGGCACCTCAAAAATCGGGGTCTGTCCCCATCTGGAATTTGGGGTCTGTCCCCGTTTATCGATGAGTTGCGGGAGCGGGATTTGCTACTTGGAAAAGAGATTTCCGTCGAAATGGGAAGGGAAATAGAGTCGGGAGTTGCGGCTGGAATCGACGAGAATGGGGCGCTGCTGCTCCGCAAGGCAGATGGCGATATCACGCATGTCTTTGCAGGCGATGTACATATCCTCATGTAAAATTTATGCGATTGCAGGCAATTGACAATTCGGCGGCACTTGGCTACCATGCATTCTCCGAATTATGCCACGCAACCGACAAAGGGCTTCTACCAAGGCTATCAGCAGCATCGATATGACGCCGCTGATGGACTTGACCTTCTTGTTGCTCATTGCGTTTATCATCACGTATCCTACCTTGGAACAAGGTATTTCCGTAAAGTTGCCACGAGCGTCGGCCGCGAATATCTCGGAAACAAAGCCGATGTCGCTGACCATTGCAAATGATGGCAGGATATACCTCGACAAAGTGCAAGTTTCGCTCGAAAGCCTTGCGACCACGCTTTCGTCAGCTATCGCCTCCGACCCCGACACGGCGCTTTTGCTGCGAGGCGACGAAGATTTGCCATACGGGCGCATGGTTGAAGTCCTGAAGGTAGCAAAGAAAGCCAATGTCGTGCGCATGGCATTGGTAACAGAGGCGGAATAATATGATCAAAGCTTCTTCAGCCTTCATTTCCATAGCAATTCACGCGGCGATCATCATCTTCTGCGTCGGGTCTTCCGCGGTGAGCGGGTGTCTGTTCTTCAAGAAAGACGAAATCATCCCGATTGACTTCACGGTCGCCATCGAGTCTTCGCCCGATGCCATCGACCAGCTTGAACCGCCGGTCGAAGATGAATCGCCAGCCCCTCCCGAACCAGCCCCGCTCGACGAGATTGCCCCGCCGCCACCCCCTCCAGACCCCGACCCCATTCCCGAAAAAAAGGTCGAGCCTGAAAAGAAACCAGAGAAAAAGCCCGAAAAAAAACCTGAGAAGAAGCCTGAGAAGCAGGTCGAAAAGAAGAAACCCGAAATCAAGAAGGGCCGTCGCATAAAAGGACCCGAAAACCATCCTGTCGAGCAATCAAAGCTTTCCGCCGCTGAAATCGCAAGGCGCCTCAAGGACGGCGCCCGTGCCGGCAAGGTCGATTCACTGGAGCCAGGCGAAGAGCAGAAGAACTTCAACAAGATCCAAAAGGCGCTATACGATGCCTGGATACAACCTCCTCACGCCAATGTTCGCCAGTGCCCCGTCGGCAGGATAACTTTCGATAAATTCGGCAATATCACCGCGCGGGAACTTGAGAAGTCATCAGGCAATGCCGCCCTCGATCAATCGGTGCGCGAGGCAATGAAACGCGTCCAACGCATAAACGGGCTAACGGAAAAGTTCCTCGCTCGCTACACATCCATTTCAATCGATTTCGAAGTCATGTGACGACTCCTTGAAACAAAAAAACGGCGCGCCACGAAATGGGCTTCCATTTCGCGGCGCACCGTTTTTTTGCAAGTCTGGATCCAGTGCAACGGGCTATTTCCCGCGCTTGCTGCCGGCGGAAAGCGCGGCCGTCTTGTTCGGGCTGGCGCGGCCTTCCAGATCGGGGGCGCGGCGCTCGAGCGCGGCACGCGAGATTTCAATGTCCTCACGGGCCTCGTCAGGACGGAAGCAACCAACCGTGACCATGTCCTGCGGGCGGATTGTAGCCCAGGAGAAGTTAAGTCCGACAAACGGCGTGGCGCGTCCGGCGGCCATTGGCTTGATAGTCATGACCGGCTTCTTCGCGTTCCATATCACCTTGTTGATGTACTCGATCTCGACCTGCATGAGGAAGCCCATGCAGTTGTAGATCTGGATGTAGGTCTCGACATCGTAGCCGTTGGCGTCGCTGTACAGGACGAGTTCCGGCATGTGGGCGGAAAGACCGGGGACCATGCCGGCCTGACGGATCATGTCGAGGTAGTCGGGCAGGCGGTCCATCGTGCCCTTGTTCTTGTTCACCAGCTGTTCCGCGGAAGAGTGGTGGACAAGGCAGAACGTGGCGCCGAGTTTCTTGCTGAGTTTGATGCGCGCCTCGGCCTCCTTGCGGGCCCTGGCATTGTCATCGACATTGATGATCGGCGTATCGATCATGATGAGCTTGCGGTTCGCGCGCTCCTCGGCCATGCGGATGCCGCGCATCATCGCGGGCTTGTCCTCGAAAAGGCCCATGATCGTGTCGATGCCTTCGTCGAGGAAGACCCCGAGAAGATCGGCTACATTCTTAGGCGACGAATGGCGCTCCTTGATCATCTTGTCCTGCGCGGGACTGCGATGGCTCCAGCCGAGCATCCAGTTCGTGCCGATGATCATGCGGGAGACGGAAACACCGCCGACCGTGGTGCGCGGAAACAATGGCGCAACATCCTTCCTGACCATATCAACAACCTCCGATGGAATCCACACGGATGATGCGCGCCGCAATCTGCGGCGCGCCGTTTTTCAAGAACACAAGCGGGTCAATCAGGCGACAGGCTCTGCGGGAGTATCGCCGGCCGCATCGTCATGCCGAGGGAAAGACGAGCCATGGATGGCATGCTCGTGGCGACACTGGGAGCAGTAGAAATACGGCTTGTCCCACGTCGTCTCCTCCTCGCGGCCGCAATTGTCGCACTTGCGGATTTCCTTGTGGCGCGAGTTGCGGCATTCGCTGCAGAAGAAATCGGGTCCGGCCCAAGTCGTGACCTCTTCCTTGCCGCACTGCTTGCAGACGCGCGTCTGCTCCTCGCGGACAAGGCGCACTTCCTTCGCATGCTCGTCGAGGAAGATCGGGGGAAGATCCATCACGTTCGGCGTCGTGAGAAGCGTCGCGCTGGTAACGAACTTGCCGTTGAGATTGTTGATCGCGACAAGCTGCACCCTCTTGCCCATCTGGCGCACGCGGCGGAGAAGCGGGACATAATCCGCGTCGCCCGCAACGATGATCGCGAGATCATAGACGCCCGGCATTGCCGCATACTGGATCATCGAGGAGGCGAGCGCGACATTCACCCACTTGTCCTCGGGACGCGTCGCTGGCTCGCGGCGGAAGTCAATCTCGAGAATCTCGGTGTCATAGCCGCACTGAAGCGCGAGGAAATCGTAGAACGTACGCTGTTTGGAAGGATTGTATCCGGTCTTGTTCATCGGGATAGTCCCGAAATAGCACGTGCGCACGATGTCGATATCAGCATCAAGCTGCTCGCTGATCAAACGCGCGATAAGACCGGGTATCCCGGCATAATCGATTTCGAACCCCTGCTCCTCGTTCAATGTATCGAAAAGAACCTGCCTGCCCTTATACAGCCAGCTTCCATCGATAAAGATCATCGCTTTCAACGACATAGGTAGAACTCCATTCCGATATTCAGTTATCCCAACACCAATAAGAAGTTTGCTTTATTGCTTTATTGCGAATAAAGAACACCGGAAATTTTCTTACGGTTTATGTGCAAAATATATTGGCTTGACTCGTAAAAGGCAAGCAAATATTTAAACAACCGACATTTGAACTGATTTCCAAAAACGACAATCGCCCCATCTTGACAATCTCGAATCCAGGTTATAAATTGCGCGCGTTGCTGTTACGAAACAAGGGCAGGCCCATGATTCTTCCAAGTTTTTTCCAGTCCCCGGCCCACATTCATTCCGGGGAACGCGCACTTGCGAAACTTCCATCCGAAGCTGCGCCTTACGGTGCAAATGGCATCGTAGTGCATGGCAAGGCAATTTGCTCCGGCAATATCCGCGAATCTCTCGACGCCGCCATGGCGCAGGCTGGTGTGACCGCGGAATTCCACCGTCATGACGGCGGAGAACCGACGCTCGGTGAAGTCGAGTCCCTTCGCGCCACAATTCGGGACCGCGATGCCAAATGGGTCATGGCGATCGGCGGCGGAAGCGTGATGGATCTCGCGAAGGCGGCGGCCGGCCTCGCGACAGCGCCAGAGTCTGTCGCCGCATATCAGGGCGGGGCGCCGATACCGCCAGCGCGCATTCCGCTCTTCGCCGCGCCCTCGACCGCCGGCACGGGTTCGGAAGCAACGATTGTCGCCGTTCTTACCGATCCCATGCGCAACCTCAAACAGTCGATCCGCCACCAATCGTTCATGCCGCGCGCCGTCGCCCTTGACCCCGCATTGCTGCGCGACTGCCCGAAATCCGTACTCGCCGCCTCTGGCATGGACGCCATTACGCAAGCCTTTGAATCGTACACGAGCAACAAGGCGACACCCTTCACCCGCGCGCTTTCGGAACTTGCGCTCGTGCGTCTTGTCAACGCCCTTCCCAAGGCCTGGCGCGGCGAACGCACCGACGCCACGCTTTCCGATCTTCTCGAAGGAAGCTTTACCGCCGGCCTCGCGCTTTCACATGCGCGCCTTGGAGTCGTCCATGGCCTCGCGCATCCGCTCGGCGCGCGATGGCATATCCCGCACGGCAAGGCATGCGCAATCTGCCTGCCTCTTGCGATCGACTTCAACAAGGATGCAATCGCAAGCGACCTCGCCCATCTCGAAAAGGTCTTCGGGCGTCCATTCCCGCAAATCGTCGATGCCCTGATGCGCGAGTTTGAAATCGTCTCGCCGCTGAAGGGCGTCGTGCTGGATGACGACACCCGCGCCGCGATCATCCGCGAAACGCTCGCGTCCGGCTCCACCGCCGCCAACCCGCGTCCCGTCGATGCCGCGTCCGCCGCGGCATTGCTGGACAAGCTCATTGCATCCGAATAGCCGCGCGGCAAACGGATGACAAACACGAGCGCTATGTGCTATTGTCCTTGCCGAATTTCGAAAGGGTTTCATCATGGCACTCAGAATCACAAGGTACGGCGAGGACATTCTTCGCCAAAAGGCGGTCAAGGTCGAGCAGTTCACGCCCGAACTGAAGAAGCTGGCGCAGGACATGCTCTTATCCATGGCGGCCGCGAATGGCGTCGGCCTCGCCGCCGAGCAGGTAGGCGAGACTTGCGCGATGTGCGTGATCGATGTCCCGAAGGAATGCGAGCGCAAGGAGTGCGTGGAATTCAACGAGTCGATCGCGATGCCGCTCATCATGGTCAATCCCAGGATCACCGCGAGCGAAGGCAAGCAGCGCAACGAGGAGGGATGCCTGAGCTTCCCGGACATCGGCGCGCCAATCACCCGCGCAATGCAAGTCACCGCACACTACCAGGACCTTGACGGCGCAGAACACGATATCACGGCAAGAGGCCTTCTCGCCCGCGCGATCCAGCACGAGCTCGACCATCTCGACGGCGTGCTGCTGGTTGACCGTATGAGCCAGCTTCAGCGCGTCGCTGTCGCAGGCCAGCTCAAGCGCCTGCAGAAAAAGGCCAAGGGCAAGTAGGTTCACGAGAGGTCCGCGATGAGAAAGGGCTTCAAGAAATTCACAAGCCCGAGCAAGGAGGGCGACGTCTTCCGCATAAACGCGGACGCCATCGCGAATCCCATCGCGCGCAACACGGTAAGGCTGACGCGCGGAATCCTCGAGCGCACGCTTTGCTTCGGCGAACTCAACGACTACTACCGCGACGCCGCCAAGCTGGACACTTCGCAATCCTTCTCGACGCGAGTGCTGCGCTCGATGAACGTTACATGGCGCATTGCATCCGGCGGCGAAAACCAGATTCCCTCCAAAGGACCGCTCGTGGTCGTCGCGAACCACCCGTTCGGCGGTGTCGAGGGCATGCTGCTCACATCGCTCATGGAGGGATTCCGTCCGGACACGCGTGTCATGGTGAACTACCTGCTCGCCGTGATCCCCGACATGCGCGAGCAGTTTATCTTCGTCGATCCCTTCGGATCGAAGGATGCGATCCGCTCCAACATCAAGCCAGTCAAGGAATGCCTCGCATGGCTCAGGCAAGGCGGCGCACTCGGAGTGTTCCCCGCGGGCGAAGTGTCGAGCGTCGATATCAAGTCCGGCAAGGTGCGCGATCCCGCATGGAGCCCGATGGTCGCGGGCTTGATCCGCAAGACGCACGCGACAGTGCTCCCAGTTTTCTTCGCGGGGCACAACGGCCCGATCTTCAACCTCGCCGGATTGATCCATCCGCGTCTCCGCACGCTCATGCTCCCGACGGAGTTCGTGAACAAGGACGGACGCGAACTGTCCGTCCATATCGGCAAGCCGATCGCCTGGCACGAGATGGAGGAGTACGGCTCCGATCGCGACTTGATCCAGTATCTGCGGCTCAGGACATACATCCTTGCCGAGCGCGAGCCCGAAAAACCGCGCCGCCTGCCATTTTGCAAGCCAAGGGACGCACCATCCGCAGGCTCGCAAATCCCGGTCGCGCCACCGCAGCCGCGCGACGCGATTGCCGCCGAAATCGCCGCGCTGCCAAGCGACAACCTGCTCGTTTCCGCGGGCGACATCGATGTGTACTATGCCAATGCCCCGCACATTCCGACGATTTTGAAGGAACTCGGACGACTTCGCGAGGAAACATTCCGCGCCGTTGGAGAAGGTACCGGCACGGCTTGCGACCTCGACCGTTTCGACGAGTATTATCTCCACCTTTTCCTGTGGAACCGCGTGAAGGGCGAAATCGCCGGCGCATACCGCCTTGGCCTTGCCGACCAGATCGCCGAAGCGCATGGCACGAAGGGGCTGTACACGCGGACGCTTTTCAATTTCGATGAAAAGCTCCTGTCGCGGATGCAGCCCGCCATTGAATTGGGCCGCTCGTTCGTTCGTCTCGAATACCAAAAGGCGTATGCCCCGCTCCTCCTGCTTTGGAAGGGCATCGGAGCGTTCATCGCGAAGAATCCGCGCTACACCCATCTCTTCGGGCCAGTCAGCATCACCAACGAATACCGCGACGCATCGCGCAACCTGATGCTTCGATCGCTGCGCCTTTCGAACTTCGAGGGCGAACTCGCGCGTTTCGTGCGCCCGCGCCGCCCTCCACGTCCGCCACGCCGCGCGGAGTGGAACCTTCCCGATTTCCATCCGTACATCGACAACATTGAACTGGTGTCAAGGCTCGTCCAGGAAATCGAGAGCGACGACAAGAAGGGCATACCGATCCTGCTCAAGCAGTACCTCAAGCTTGGCGGACGCGTCCTGGCCTTCAATGTCGATCCCGACTTCAGTTCAGTCGTCGACGGACTCATCTCTGTCGATCTTCGTCGCTGCGACCCCAAGATTCTCGCCCGCTACATGGGTGCCGGCGAGGCAGCGGCCTTCTTTGAATTCCACAAGGAACAGTCTCAAGAAAAATGAACTACTCCCCGCGTTGCCGCGTCTGGCTCGACATCGACCTCCAGGCGCTTGCCGACAACTTCGATGCGATCGCCGCGCATGTCGCGCCCGCCAAGGTGATCGCAGTGTTGAAGGCCGATGCATACGGAATGGGCGCCCACGCATTTGCCGCCGCGCTTTCGCGCTGCGATGTAGGCGGATTCGGCGTCGCGGAACCCGCCGAAGCGCTTCCGCTTCTTCCGTTCGGACTGCCGGTGCAGATTCTTTCGAGCGTATTGCCCGATGAAATCGAGGATGCCGCGGCCGCTGGAATCCGTCTGCCTGTCACGGATCTCGCAACCGCCAGGCTGATCGATGCCGCCGGCGCGAAGATTGGTCGCCGCGTTAAAGTGCACCTGAAGATCGACACGGGCATGGGGCGCCTCGGCATCCTGCTCAAGGACGCGCGCGAAATCATCCCGCAAATCGCCGCGCTGCCTAACATCGAATGCGAAGGAATCTTCTCGCACTTCCCGAATGCGTACGCGGCAGACGACGAAGGCACAAAGCGCCAGGTCTCCGGTCTTGCATCGCTTGTCGCCGATCTCGAAAAGATTGGCATCCATCTCGCGAAGCGCCACATCGCGAATAGCGACGGCATAAACAATGTCCCCGCCGCGCGCATGCCGCCCTTCAACTTCGTCCGCACCGGCATCAACCTGCACGGGCTCTTCGACGAAGAGGGCGCACATTCAGTGTCGGTGCGTCCTGTCGCCTCGCTTCGCACGCGCCTCACTTCGATCCGCCGCCTGCCCGCCGGCACGACGATCGGCTACGGCCGCACATGCGTCCTCAAGCGCGACACGCTTGTCGGCGCCGTCGCCGCAGGATATGCCGACGGCATGCCGCTCGCGCTTTCGAACAACGGTCGCATCCTGCTCCGCGGACGCGCCTGCCCGATTCTCGGCCGCATCTCGATGGACTACACGACGATCTCGCTCGAGGATGTGCCAGACGCGCAAGTCGGCGACATCGCGACCTGCATCGGCCGCGATGGCGACCTCGAAATCACCGCGAACGAATGGGCGCGCTTCAAGCACACCCATCCATACGAGGTAATCTGCTCCTTCGGCAACCGCGTCGAGCGCCGCTATTCACGCTAGCGGACACGCTTCAAAAAACGGCGCGCCGTTTTTTTTTTGCATTGTAAGCCAATACAGCCATGCCATCGAAAAAGCGATATGCGCCGCCATTCACGGTAAGCGACAGGGCGATGGTCAGGATGACCGAAATCGCCGCGTCGCTTGAGCGCTATCGCATCGCTATGGAAGGGCCCGATGGATTGCGCCTTCGCAAGATCAACCGCTTCCGCACGATTCATGGATCCACGGCGATTGAAGGGAACACCCTTTCGCTTGATCAGGTCACTGATGTCTTGTCGGGCAAGCGTATCGTGGCGCCGAAAAAGGAAATCGCCGAGATCAAGGCGGCAAATGCCGCATACGCGCTGATCGAGTCTGTCGATCCATATTCGGTCGAAGACCTATTGCGAGTCCATGCTTTGATGATGCATGGGCTCGTAAAGGCCCCAGGGACATTTCGCACGCAGGCCGTGGGGGTAATAGATGGCAGCGGCACTGCCGTCCATGTCGCGCCGCCATGCGAATCAGTGCCAACGCTCGTAAAAGGACTTTTCGCCTGGGTGAAGCGCGCAAAAGTCCATCCGCTTGTAAAAAGCAGCGTATTCCATTACGAGTTCGAATTCATCCATCCGTTTCTCGACGGCAATGGCCGCATGGGGCGTTTCTGGCAGACTGCGCTTCTCGGCAAGTGGAATCCACTGCTGTATGCGGCTCCTGTTGAAAACATGGTGTTTGAACATCAGCGGGAATACTATGCCGCGTTGCAGCGATCGTCATTGCTTGGCGATTCGGGCCCCTTCATCGACTTCATGCTCGACAGCATTCTCGCGGCAATCAAGACGCATGGAAAGCCAGAGGATGATGTCGGTGTAAATGTCGGTGTAAATGTCGGTGTAAAACTGACTGCGAGGGAGCGAGACCTACTCGATTTGCTCCGTCTTGACGGATCGTTGACCGCCGTGAGAATAGCGGCGACCTACTCGATTTCCACGCGCCAGGCCGAACGTCTGCTCGCTTCGCTCAAAGGCAAGCGATTGATCGCCCGCCATGGTTCGGACAAAACTGGCCAATGGGTTGTTCGCGACATGCCGCATCGCTAGCAGGAAGAAAATGCCAAAAGCAACAACAAGGCAAGACCGTGCCGACCTCTTGAAATTCGAGCGCGAATTCTGGACCGCGAACCCAGGTGCGATTCTAGCCGGGGTCGATGAAGCCGGACGCGGTCCGCTGGCCGGGCCAGTTTCCGCCGCCGCGGTCTCGATGTCGCCAGGGCGCGCGGCTGAACTCCTTGATGGTCCGCTCAACGGGCTGATCGACAGCAAGCAGCTTACTCCCGCCAAACGCGAGCGCTTCCACGAACTGCTTTGCACGCTCGATGGCGTTTACATCGGCTATGGCGAGGCTTCGGCCGCGGAAATCGACGAGATCAACATCCTTCGCGCAACGCATCTCGCGATGCGCCGCGCATTGGAAGCGCTTCCCGTGCATGCCGCCCATGCGCTTGTAGATGGCTTGCCGCCATCGAATCTGCCCTGTCCTTTCACCGCGATTGTAAAGGGCGATGCGCAATGCCTTCTTATCGCTGCCGCCAGCGTTGTCGCGAAAGTGCGGCGCGACCACTATCTCGATGCGCTCGACGCGAAATACCCCGGCTATGGCTTCGCCTCGCACAAGGGGTATGGCTCAAAGGAGCATCTCGACGCCCTTCACCGCCTTGGCCCATGCCCAGAACACCGCAAGTCCTTTGGACCCGTCAAGGATTGTCTTGAAATGCTCCCGGGATTCTAATGCCGCCCTCGGCCTTGAAGACCTCCATGCCGCCCTTGGGATGCCCCATCTCCGACACCGCCGCCGGCCGTCCCGGTGTTGCATCGACGGGACGGCCACCCTTGTTCCGACACCGTGTCGGCAGGATTGGTGCAAATATTACCAAATCGCCTTACAGACAAGACTATTTAAGAGTTGTTCCAGTAGCAACTTATCGGCATGTCGGCACTTAAAAATGAAAAATTGTTGCTGGGGGCGCAGCCACCAAGACCCCCGCACGGAGGCGATGCCAAGAAGCATCAAAATGCCTGTCCCTTTAACACACACTGGGACCGACGGCGTTTCTCTCTAATTTGGCGAAAAGAGCGTGACGCTTGTGTTGTAAAGGCCGTGGAGGACGATGGCCGCGACGAGCCACGGAGTGGTTTGCGTCGCGTTGAAAGAACCCTTTGTGGAGGCTGCTTGATTCCAGGCGCGGGCAAGACCGATGCTGGAAATCAAGGCTCCCGTCATGTGCAGTGCAGTGCAAACGAATAGCCGCCAACGAACGAGTTCGGGGGTAAGCGATTCTTTTGGAATATAGAGGTTGAAATACAATAGATTCTCTACCGAGGCGAAGACGAGCCCGGAAAGGAGACCAACGAGAACAATCGCCAAGGCGCTTCCGAAAGCCCATGGCTTCTTTTCAAGCACCATCAGGGGTCCCAGAACCTTTGCGAATTCTTCAATGACCGGTGCGCCTATGGCTATAGCCAATGCGGCAAATCCCAAAGTTCCTTTGGCTAATGTACAGAGTACGGCGACAATGCCGGACAATCCGCACAAAAGGGCAAAGATGAGGAGCCGTCGGCCGGAGTCCGCGGAACTCCACTGCCGGGCCAGCCATTCGGCATGTTCCCTGCGTGCCTCTTCCGCGGCGGGCGAATCGGTCTGCGCCGGTTCTCCCCAGACGCCGCCTTCGTCCCCCGCAGACGGTTTGCGGGGACGTTGGAACACCGGTTCGTCGGACAGATTGCCCATGGCGGCTAGGACTTCATGTAGGCAGTGCCCGTTACTGTACAAGCGGCCATTTTGAGTGTTTTCTTCGATCCGTTCGTTGCCGCCGTTCCGGCAATGTCCGCCGATTCGTAGCGAACATTGCATATGGCCGTATAACCAGCCCGAAGAGCCTCGTCGATCATTCGCTGCGTCGCTTCGCGGCGGGCACGATCCATGAGTCGCGTGAACAAGCGGGATTCGCCTCCGAAGACATTGCGGATGCTGAAGATCCAATTCTTGAAATAGTCGCTGGAGACGACGGCTGTACCGGACACGAGGGTAGGCGCTTTCCCCCCGACCGATATGGTCGGCGGTTTCTTGAGCGTTGAAACAGGGAAATCCGCATGGGCGGCCTCCCGTGCCGCCAGCGATTTCAAATGGGTCCGCTCGATCGCGCCGCCGATCGCGGCCATGACGAGCAGAAACGCAAGCGAGCAGACAATCCAGTTCAGAAGGGCCACGACTTCGGGGTCTTCCATGGCAAAGGCTCCGGGGTTCAGGATTCAGGCTCGATGACGACGGCAGTCCCGTACGCCATCATCTCGGAGGCGCCGGCCGTAATGGCACTCGTCGTAAAACGTACGTTAACGACGGCGTTGGCACCCAGCTGTTCGGCCTGTTGCATCATTCTCTCCATTGCCTGTCGGCGGGATTCGGTCAGCAATTCGGTGTAGCCCTTGAGCTCGCCGCCAACCAGATTCTTCAGACTTGCGGCAATGTCCCGGCCCATGTGTTTTGCGCGAACGGTGTTGCCCTGTACCAGGCCCTTCATCTCCACGATGGAGTACCCGGGAACGGTTTCGGTATTTACGATAGTCATTGTCATCTCACTTGAATTGTCTTTTCTGTCTGCTGTTGGGTGTTTCCGTCACGCTACGGACGGGGCGGGTTCCCTGTGTGTCCCAAACCGAGGCGAAGATACCATTGCCTGTATCACCCAGTCAAAGGAATTCAATTTCGTTTTTCGGTATGACGGATCAGCGCGATCTGCCAGGCGGGAGAACCATTCGAGAAGCATCAAAATGCCTGTCCCTTTAACACCCTTCTGATGCAATGCGGGGTGGATAACTGATATGGCAAAGATCTCTTCTAACGGGTGGCATTGCCGTCTCGACCGGGGCGGCCTGTGATTCGGAGAGCACTCAGATTTCGCATGCGCTGAGGGCGATTGGGTTGCCGGATGATGTCGCCAAGGGGACGATTCGGATTTCGTTGGATAGGGAAAATACGGAAGCGGATGTCCGTTTTACGGGTGGTCGGGTCGCCGCGTTTCCCGAATATCAAAATGCCTGTACCTTTAACACGTTAGCAACTTATCGGCATGTCGGCACTTAAAATGAAAATGGAAAATCGTCGCTGGGGGCTGCCGTCCCAAAGACCCACGCACGGAGGCGACGGCGAGGGTGCCGTCGCAACGCACTGCCCAATTGAGGCGACGGCGAGGGCGCCGTCGCAACGCACGCGGCACGGTCGCCGCCAATATCGGTTGCGGCGCGTGACCGTTCGGGACGAACGGTCCCCCAGCCTTCGGGCCATGTTTTGGCGAAACGGGGGACTGCGCACGCATCACCTTTTACCTTTTACCTCTTACCTATCCGCCGCCCCCAGCGACATCTGTTATCTGTTCACTGTTATCTGTTATCTCAATCAGTCCGCAACGGCTTCGCCGCCGCGATTTTGGCCGCAAATCAATCCGCATCGTACGCCCGCGATTTTGATGGATTAAATTGAAATTCGCCTGCAATTCGGCGCGGGCTATGCGGAATTGATTTCCGGCCAACCAGATCCAATGTTCTCGCCCCGCGTGCGTTGCGACGGCGCCCCCGCCGTCGCCGCTCGTTCAATGCCCGAAGGCGGTAGCATCAAAATGCCTGTCCCTTTAACACGTTAGCAACTTATCGCCATGTCGGCACTTAAAAATGAAAAATGAAAATGGAAAATCGTCGCTGGGGGCTGCCGTCCCAAAGACCCACGCACGGAGGCGACGGCGAGGGCGCCGTCGCAACGCACTGCCCAATTGAGGCGACGGCGAGGACGCCGTCGCAACGCGCTGCCCAACTGAGGCGACGGCGAGGGCGCCGTCGCAACGCACGCGGCACGGTCGCCGCCAATATCGGTTGCGGCGCGTGACCGTTCGGGACGAACGGTCCCCCGGCCTTCGGGCGTCATTTTGGCAAAATGGGTGACTGCGCGCGCATCACCTCTTACCTATTACCTCTTACCTATCCGCCGCCCCCAGCGACATCTGTTATCTGTTCACTGTTATCTGTTATCTGTGTCTAGCGTCCCATCCGCGCGAATTTCGCATAGCGAGCGTCGGCGAGCGTGGCGGGATCTACGCCATCGAATGCGGCAAGTTCTTCCATCAGCGCGGACTTCACGGTGGCAATCGCCGCGGGCTTGTCGGCGTGTGCGCCGCCTTTTGGTTCTGGCACGATGCGGTCGATTACGCCAAGTTTCAGGAGATCGGGCGCAGTGAGTTTGAGCGCGGCCGCGGCCTCGGGAGCCTTCTTGCCGTCGCGCCAGAGAATCGACGCGCAACCCTCCGGCGAAATCACCGAATAGATCGAAT
>JAZQOE010000147.1:0-12683 GCA_045627705.1 Kiritimatiellia bacterium
CTCCCGCTGCGCACGCTCTACAAGTCAAACCGCCTGGAGGAGTTCTTCTGCCATCTCGTCAAAGACCTGGGGCAGGTCGATTGTGTGGCATAAAACCGGGCGTCACCTCATTGACTCTGCATAAAAGTCTCGTTGCACCCAGCGAACCCGCCTTAATTGCGTCTATCTTGAATTTGCGGACACGAATGACTATCATGGTTGTTTCATGTCTTCGTGGCATCTTTGAGTGCGATGCCGTGGCATGAAGCGAAGCAGGCCAATCATGAAAGACTTTCTTAAGCTGATGCTCGTTCCAACGGCGATATGCGTTGTATGCGCCGCCCTTCTCGCGTATGTTTACGGCATCACGAAGGCCCCGATCAAGGAAGGCGCCGAAAAGCGCGAACTTGCCGCCGCAGCCGCACTGCTTGCGACAGATTCCGCGGAAAAGGTCGCGACACCCGATGGGGCCGTTACAGGTTTCATCGTGCGCGATGAGTCCAACGCCGTCTCGGGTCTCGCCGTCCAAGGCTTCTCGGAGCATGGCTATGGCGGGGATCTCCGCCTGCTCGTCGCCTTCGACACCGCGGGCAAGGTCCTCGAATACAAGGTGCTCGAGATCAGCGAAACGCCCGGCCTCGGCTCGAAGGTTGACAAGGAATTCATGCACGAGCGAGTCCGCAACGCCCCCCACCCAGCAAATTGGAATGTTACCAAGGACGGCGGCGACATCGAAGCCGTGACCGCCGCGACCATTTCCTCCCGCGCCCTGATGGAGGCCATCCGCAACGCCCAGTCCAACCGCGAAACCCTCCTCGCCTCCCTCTAGCCGCCCTCCATCATCCGCACCTCTTACCTTTTACCTCTTACCTAATTACCCTCCCCCATGTCTTCCAAATCCAAAATCGTCCTTGGCATCGAATCGTCGTGCGACGAGACCGCAGCGTCCGTCGCGATCGACGGGCGCACCATCGCCTCGAGCGTGGTCTATAGCCAGGTTCCACTGCACCAGCCTTATGGCGGCGTAGTCCCAGAAATCGCATCGCGCAGCCACGTCGAGAAGATTCCCGAAATCCTCCGCCAGGCGATCGAGCAATCGGGCCTTGGCTGGGAGCGCATCGAGGCTGTCGCCGCGACATACGGGCCGGGGCTCGCAAGTTCGTTGCTCGTGGGTCTATCCGCTGGCAAGGGACTCGCGCTTTCGCTCGGCGTGCCGTTTATCGGCGTGAACCACCTTGCCGCGCACATCCATTCCGTCTTCCTCACAAAGGATGCGCCGTCACCAGAGGAATCCGTCCCCCTCCTGGCCCTCGTCTGTTCCGGCGGACACACCTGTCTCGTCGATATACCCGAATACGGCCGCTTCAAGATTATCGGGCAGACGCTCGACGATGCCGCCGGCGAAGCCTTCGACAAGGCGGCCAAGCTGCTCGGGCTCGGGTATCCTGGTGGGCCAGTGATCGACAAGGCGGCGCGCCGTGCTGACAACCGCGCAACAATCCGCTTCCCCAAGGGACGCATTTCGCCAGGCAATCCTTGCCTCGGCGGGCTCCGCGCGGAACTCTGCCTGAGCTTCAGCGGACTCAAGACCTCCCTCATGCGCCATGTCGAAGAACATCCGGTGACATGCGACGCCGAACTCTGCGAGATCGCATCGTCGTACCAGGAGGCGATTGTCGGGGTTCTCGCGGACCGTTGCGCCCGCGCCCTTCGCCTCCGCCGCTACAAGGCCCTCGCGGTCGGCGGCGGCGTCTCGCTAAACGCACGTCTCCGCGACAGGCTCGCGGATGTCGCGCGCGCCGCCGGAGTGCGTCTTCTTCTCGCCGAACCAAAGTACTGCGGCGACAATGCCGCGATGGTCGCCGCGCTCGCCGCGCATGGCGGCGGCGTGACCGGCCCTTCCGCCTTTGACCTCGACGCAACCCCAGACCTACCGCTATGAAACACGTGGCCATGAAATTCCAAATGGCTTGCGCTTGCGCTTGCGCCCTCGCGATCGCAATGCCCGTTGTCTCCATCGCGGATGAAGCCGCCAATGCCGGCGTCGATACCGCACCCGCGGAAAAGGCGGAACCCTCCGCGCAGGAACCAGCGACGCCCGGCGAAGACGCCACGCGGTTCGTCATCGCAAGCTGGAACACGGAAAACTTCTTCGACGCCGATGACGACCCAGACAACGAAGGCGACGACGATTACCTTCCATCCGGATGGACCCGCTGGACGCAGGCCCGCTACGAGGAGAAGACCGAGCACCTCGCCAAGATCATCGCCGAGATGAAGCCCGATGCGATCTTCCTTACCGAGGTCGAGAACTTCCGCGTATTGCGCGACCTGCGCGATGCCGTAAAGGCCGCAGGATGGGAAATGCCATGCATCGTCCACAAGGACGGCCCGGACAAGCGCGGCATCGACAACGCCATGCTCGCCCGCATCAAGCCCGACAAGGTCGAATGGATGTCCCCCACCCCGTACCAGCGCCTCATTCTCATCGCCGATTTCACTGTCGGCGGGCGCAAGCTCACGGTCTTCGGCAACCACTGGAAGTCCTACTACGGCGACCTCAATGCCGCGATCGCGACCCGCACGAAGGAAGCGCATGCCGAACGCGAGGAAATCGAGAAACGCCTCAAGGCCGACCCGAATGCCGCCATCATCACCATGGGGGACTTCAACGACAGCTGGGATGCGCCGATTCTCGTCGATGAGGCTGGCTTCTCCACCAACCGTGCGGACGTGATCGCCCGCAAGCCCGGCAATGTCCTCTTCAACCTCGCCTCGGGCCGCCCGAAGAAGGAAGTGCGCTCCTACTACTACGCCCGCAAGAACCGCTGGGATTCCTTCGACACCATGAGCGTTTCGCCCGGGATGCTGCCAGAATCGGAAGAACCCGCGCCATGGCAGGTCGATATCGACCCAAAGACGAAACTCTTCAAATACCGCGTATTCACAATCCCCGAAATGTGCAATCCCGAAAACGGTTCTCCGATTCCCTTCCGCCGCGTCATCCGCAAGGCGGATGTCGAAGTCCTCTCTGGATTCTCCGACCACTTCCCCGTCCGCGTCGAACTGGTCCCAGGCGCAAAATAACGGCGCGCCGTTTTTTCAGCCACCCGCCAGAAACACGGCGCGAAGAATAAAAGATGCTTGCTTCGCGCGGCGGAAACGGGGATTATGTCTCCTCCCCGAATTCACTCAACGCGACCGCCATTCCACGGCGGTCAACAAAGAAGGAATGATCCATCATGGCCGAAACGACCACCAGCAAGCTCGACACGATCGCAGCGCTCTGCAAGCGCCGCGGCTTCATCTACCCCAGCTCCGAACTCTATGGGGGCATCCAGGGTTTCTGGGACTACGGTCCGATGGGCAGCGAACTCAAGCGCAACATCCGCGACGCCTGGTGGAACTTCATGGTGCGCGGCCGCGAGGACGTGGTCGGCATCGATGCCACGATCATCATGAATCCCGCGATCTGGCGCGCTTCCGGCCATGCCGACACTTTCTCAGATCCGATGGTTGACTGCCGTGACTGCAAGAAGCGCCACCGCGCCGACCAGCTCTGCGAGGAGCAGGGCAAGAAGCTCATCGTCGATGGCAAGGACATGCGCCTCCCCGAAGGCGTGACCTGCACCGCCTGTGGTTCCAAGAACCTCACCGAGCCCAAGGCCTTCAACCTCATGTTCAAGACCTACGTCGGACCAGTCGAGGACGAAACCTCCGTGACCTGGCTCCGCCCCGAAACCGCCCAGGCGATCTTCGCGCAGTTCGGCAATGTCGCCAGTTCCACCCGCGTCCAGGTGCCATTCGGCATCGCCCAGTCCGGCAAGAGCTTCCGCAACGAAATCACCCCGCGCAACTATACCTTCCGCTCGCGCGAATTCGAGCAGATGGAGCTTGAGTTCTTCATCCGTCCCGACGAGGCGGTCGAACTCCTCTGCGGCCATGTCGCCACGATGGCGGACAACCCCGACCTCCACGGCGATCCGCAGCCCGACTGGGGCTGGGAGGTCTGGCACCGCTACTGGGTCGAGCAGCGCCGTATGTGGTACCGCACCATCGGCCTTCCTGACAATGCGTTCGTCGAGTACTGGCAGACGAAGGACGAACTCGCCCACTACGCCCGCGCATGCGTCGATATCGAGTACGCCTTCCCATTCGGCGTCCAGGAACTGGAAGGCATCGCGGCCCGCTCGGACTTCGACCTCACACAGCACCAGGTCCACTCCGGCAAGTCGCAGGAGGTCTTCGACGAGGCGCTCCGCGCCGCCGCCGCAAAACTCGACGAGACCGCTGCTGCGGCGTTCCGCGCCAAGGTAGTCGCCGAGTGGGAGTCCCGCGGAAAGACAGCCGAGGCCGCCAATGCGTTCCTCGACGAACTCTTCCAGGGCCGCTACATCCCGCACGTGATCGAGCCTTCGATCGGCACCGACCGCCTCGCCCTCGCCCTGCTCTGCAACGCATACGCCGAGGAAACGGTCACCGACGAAAAAGGCAAGAGCGACACGCGCGTCGTCATGCGCTTCTCACCGAAGGTCGCGCCCGTGAAGGTCGCGGTCTTCCCGCTCGTGAAGAACAAGCCAGAACTCTACGGCAAGGCCCGCGAGATATTCAAGACCCTCCAGCGCCGCTGGAACTGCTTCTGGGACGAGTCCGGCGCGATCGGCCGCCGCTACCGCCGCCAGGACGAGGTCGGCACGCCATTCTGCGTCACGGTCGATTTCCAGACGCTCGAGGATGGCACCGTCACCATCCGCGACCGCGACACGATGCAGCAGGAGCGCATAACCGTCGAGGCTCTCCGCGCGAAGCTCGACGACCTGATCGGCTGATAGCATTCCACGGCCCGCGCCCGACTGCAAACCCTGCGGCCGGGCGCGTTCCTTTTATTTGCCCCCCCACGCACACCTTTGCACACCATGGATTACGATTCCAAACCCGCCCCCCGTCGCCGCGACAGGCGCGTGCAGATGACAACCGAAGGCCTCAAGGAGGACTTCCTGTGGCATCTCCGCTACACGATGGCGAAGGACTCCGCAAGCGCCACCGACCACGACCGCTACAACGCCCTCGCCGAGTCCGTGCGCGACCGCCTCATCGAACGCTGGATCGTCACGCAGAACGCCTACCACCAGCAGGGCGTCAAGCGCGTTTACTACCTCTCCCTCGAGTTCCTCATGGGCCGTCTCCTCGGCAACAACGTGATCAACCTGAAGCTCGACGACCAGTGCCGCGAGGCAATGGCCGAATACGGACTCGACTGGAACAAGCTTCGCGACTACGAGACCGACGCCGGCCTCGGCAACGGCGGCCTGGGCCGTCTCGCCGCATGCTTCATGGATTCGCTCGCGACGCTCCGCTACCCCGGCATGGGCTATGGACTGCGCTATGACTACGGCATATTCCGCCAGCAGATCGTAAACGGCGCACAGGCCGAAGTCCCTGACCACTGGCTGAAAGACGGCTATCCATGGGAGATAGCCCGCCCCGAATACGCCTGCGAAGTGAAGTTCGAAGGACATGTCGAGACCTTCGACAACGATGGCCGCACCGAATGGCGCTGGGTCGGCACGAACGATGTCAAGGGCATGCCGTACGACATCCCCGTCGTCGGCTACGGCGGCGAAGTCGTAAACAACCTCCGCCTCTGGTCCGCGCAGGCCCTCGACGATTTCGACCTCGCCGACTTCAACCGCGGCTCGTATGTCGATGCCGTCGCAAACAAGGTGCTCGCCGAGAATCTCACGAAGGTGCTCTACCCGAATGACAATTTCCTTCAGGGCAAGGAGCTTCGCCTCCGGCAGCAGTACTTCTTCGTCTCCTGCTCGCTGCAGGATATCCTCCGCCGCTTCCGTCAGTCGGGCCGCCCGTGGACGCAACTCCCCGACATGGTCGCAATCCAGATGAACGACACCCACCCCGCGCTTTCCGTCGCCGAGCTGATGCGACTTCTCGTGGATGTCGAACACCTCGACTGGGACCAGGCATGGGAAATCACCGTCGCCTGCATGGGCTATACGAACCACACGGTTCTTCCCGAAGCGCTCGAACGCTGGGGGGTCTCGCTCCTCGGCCGCCTGCTCCCGCGCCACCTCCAGATCATCTACGAGATCAACGGCCGCTTCCTGCGCGACGTCGCCGCGCGCTATCCCGGCGATGTCGCCAGGCTGAACCGCATGAGCATCATCGAGGAAGGACCCGAAAAGAAGATCCGCATGGCGAATCTCGCCATCATCGGATCGCACGCGGTGAACGGCGTCGCCGCCCTCCACTCCGAGATTCTCCGCAAGGAAATCTTCCCCGACTTCGACGAGTTCTGGCCAGGAAAATTCTGCAACAAGACAAACGGCATCACCCAGCGCCGCTGGCTCCTCAAGGCCAATCCAGACCTCGCCAGCCTGGCGACAGAGGCCGTGGGCCAGGGCTGGATCACCGACCTCGACAAACTCGCGGGACTCGAACGCTTCGCCGATGACGCCGCGTTCCTCCGCCGCTTCCACGACGTGAAACAGGCGAACAAGGCCGCGCTCGCGAACTACATCCAGGACAAACTGCATGTGAATGTCGACCCCGACTCGATCTTCGACGTGCAGGTGAAGCGCATCCACGAATACAAGCGCCAGCTCCTGCTCGCGCTCTACGTGATCGTGCTCTTCAACCGCCTCATCGAGAATCCGTCGCTCGACATCCACCCACGCACCTTCATCTTCGCGGGCAAGGCCGCTCCCGGCTACGCGATGGCGAAGCTGATCATCCAGCTCATCCACAATATCGGCGAAGTGGTAAACAACCACCCGAAGCTCTCGAAGAAACTGAAGGTAGTGTTCCTCCCGGACTACCGCGTCTCCCTCGCCGAACGAATCATCCCCGCCGCGAACGTGAGCGAACAGATTTCGCTCGCCGGCATGGAGGCCTCCGGCACCGGCAACATGAAACTGATGCTAAACGGCGCACTCACCCTCGGCACGCTCGATGGCGCAAACGTCGAGATCCGCGATGCCGTCGGCGACGAAAACATGTTCATCTTCGGCATGAAGTCCGAGGAGGTTCCACTTCGCCGCGCATCGTACGATCCTCGCGAAGTGTGCGATGCCGACACCGAAATCGGCATGGCCGTGGACCGCATCCGCCGCAATGTGTTCTCGCTTCTCACGCCCGGTCTCTTCGACCCGATCGTGAAGACGCTCATCGACTGGGGCGACCACTACATGCTCCTCGCCGACCTGCGCAGCTACATCGAGGCGCAGGATCGCGTCGATGCGACCTTCCGGGACACCCGCAAGTGGGACCGCATGGCGCTCGTCAACGTCGCGCGCGCCGGCCGTTTCTCGTCCGACCGCACAATCCGCGAGTACGCCCGCGACATCTGGCACATCAATTCCGTGAAGGTGGATTGATCGGAGGCAACGCCATGGAATTTCCATCCAACACCCTGCTCCTGGCCGTCGCCCGCCATGCCGCGATGGCGGCCGGCAACCACGCTTTCGCCAATCTCGACCGCCGCCGCGACGCAAACATCGTCGCCCGCCACGACGTGAAGCACAAGCTCGACGTCGAATGCGAAGCGATCGCGACTTCCGTGATCCGCGCCGCCTTCCCAGACCATGCGATTCTCGGGGAGGAAAGCGCGACCGGCGACGAAACGCCGCCCGAAGGCGTGCAGTGGGTGATCGATCCAATCGATGGCACCGTGAATTTCTTCCATGGCCTGCCCAACTGGTGCTGCTCAATCGCCGCGCGCGTTGGCGGGAAGAGCGTCGCGGCGGCTGTATTCTCGCCCGAACTCAACCTCTGCTTCACCGCCACCGCCGATAGCCCCGCGATGTGCAACGGACATGAACTGCATGTTTCCGAAACGGACGCAATCGACAAGTCGATCGTCGCGACTGGCGCCGACAAGTCAGAGGATTCCTCGCGCGCCTTCCGTTTCTTCAATGCGATTGGCGCGGCGGTGCAGCGTCCGCGCATCCTGGGATCGGCCGCGCTCGACCTTTGCTTCGTCGCTTCCGGCAAGGCCGATGGCTACTTTGAACACGGCATCTTCATCTGGGATGTCGCCGCCGCCGGCCTGATCCTCGAGCGCGCCGGAGGCCGCTGCGAAGTTCTCCGCAGCCATGGCGGACACCGCATGGCCTTCCTCGGCACCAACGGACGCATCCACGACGCGCTCCGCTCGGTAATCGTGCCGCAGCTGTAAAAAAAACGGCGCACCGTTTTTTTAGATAACAGATAACAGTGAACAGATAACAGGTATCGCTTGGGGCTTCCGCCCCCAAGACCCCCACCTTTATTGCCCTAGCCGAGCTAGAAGTGCCAGAAATCCTGGCGGTCCTAGTGCCGCTAGCACTTCGAGAGGCTGCGCCCCCGGCCCCACTTGTGACTGAAAACGGGGACACACCCCAATTTTTCACCGCGAATCGCGAAATCGGGCGCGTGTCGCTGGCGAACATCCCGCGAAGCGCGAGATCGGCCACGTCGAGCAACTCGATCGCATCGATCACCTCGATTGGTAAAAGTCTGGGGCTGCCCCCCTCTTCAAGAACAGGGACACACTCCGTTTTCTTGTACCGTCGCACGCCTCTTGTCTCGCGACCTAATTTTCCGGGGCTGTCCACATTTGTCGCCACTGATCGCACCGAACCCACTGTGCGCAAAAACGGAGACAGCCCCTGACTACATCTCGAATCGGTCATGTCGAGATGACCGAGTTGTTCGACGTGATCGACGCGGGCGATTTCGCCTAGGCCGCGGCGCGTAACCGTTCGGAACGAACGGTTCTCCGGCCTTCGATCCACGTTTTGGCGAAACGGGAGACCGCACGTCCCGCGTGGCCGCAATAGCGCAGGGGTCTTGTGGGCGCATCCTCCAGCACCACTTGTTATCTGTTACCTGTTCTCTGTTATCTAAATTTCCCAAGTTTTTAGAATCCAGTTTCAGACCGGCATATTCTTAATCGAAGCACCTTGATGGAACTGAAAACCGAAAGGAGATACATCATGACCACGAACATCCGCAACTGCACGACCGGTCTAATCGCCGCCACCGCCGCAATCTGCATCCTCGCCGCACCGGCCGCCCATGCCGGCCCGCATCATCACCATGGAGGCGGAGAAGCCGCCGCCTGTCTCGGAGCACTGCTCGTCGCCGATATCATCACCCATGCGATCGAACCTGCTCCAAGGGTTGTATATCAGCAGCCGGTAGCTGTGACCGCTCCCGTTGTTTATCAGCAGCCAATCTACTGCCCGCCGCCTCCTCCGCCGCCCCCTCCACCTCCTCCACCGCCGCGTCACCATCGCCATCATCATCGTTGATTTCCCCGACACCACAAATGACATGTAAAAAAACGGCGCGCGGCAAAAGATAGCGGCGCGCCGTTTTTACTTGGTTGATAATCGAGAGCGGCAAAATCGGGGTCTGCGGCAAAATCGGGGTCTGT
Source organism: Kiritimatiellia bacterium (assembly GCA_045627705.1). Taxonomy (GTDB): domain Bacteria; phylum Verrucomicrobiota; class Kiritimatiellia; order RFP12; family JBMNHG01; genus JBMNHG01. The sequence goes on from JAZQOE010000147.1 coordinate 9,416, forward strand.
CCCCTCTTCAGGAACAGGGACACACCACGTTTTCTTGTACCGTCGCACGCCTCTTGTCTCGCGACCTAATTTTCCGTGTCTGTCCCCATTTGCCGCAACTGATACTCGCAATCCGCCGTCATTGCTTCCGCGGCAATGGCGGCGACTTCATCGTCAATCTCGCCATACTCGAAGGTATCATCGACATCCGCTTGCATGAAATCAAATACGGCGATGCCATAGTACCTCTCGAAAAAGGCCATCAACTTCTCGATGACCTCCCGCTTCTTCGCCTCGCGGTTTCCGCCGCCGAAGCGCGACATCGCGGGCATGATGCCGTCGATCTCCCTGCCCGTGGTCTTGACTTCGCCGTTGCGGAAGAAGTCATCGACCAGTTTCCGCACTTCGGCGTTCTTCAGCCTCTCTTCGTCGATAAGCGTCTTCAGGTCCTTCTCCTCCTGCTCGCGGACAAACGCCTCCCAGTCGCGCTGGACCACGGTATCCACATTGATGGATTCGATGAAGCGGTCGATGAGTTCCTTCTTCGACCGCAGTTCAAGGCTCGACATGATCGCCTTGTCGATGGCCGCGCGGATTTCCTTGTCTTTGCAGTGCGACGCATGGAACTTGGCGACGAGCATCAGGATGTAGTCGATGTTGACTTCGACTTGCTTGACCAGCTCCATCTCGAAGACCAGGTCGTCGTTGATGTTTTCCTTTTCGCCGCTCTGCGGACGGTACTTGTCGCGCATATCGAGATAGACGCTGGTGTAGTCCTGGTAGTCAATTGCGCGCAGAATCTCGTTCCCGGCGAACTGGTCGAAGGCGGAGAGGATGTTCTTCAGCCGGAGAATGCTTCCGAAGCTGACGATGAAGTCCTTTTCGGCATTCTCGCCCAAAATCTGCTTACCCAGCGGATACTTCTGGATCAGTTCCGCAATCCGCTCTTCGTAGCCCTTCTGGTGCTTCCCATCTTCGTCGTAGCCGTAGTAGTAGTCGGCGTAGGTCCGCAGGAGGACGATCCCGCTGGCGTCTTTGTCGCCGAAGAGGGCGATGGCCTCGTCAACCTCCTCCTCCAGGTCGCGGAAGCAAACGATGTTGCCGAAGGTCTTGACGGAGTTGAGAATGCGGTTCGTCCGCGAAAAGGCCTGGATGAGTCCGTGCATCTTCAGGTTCTTGTCAACCCACAGCGTGTTGAGCGTGGTCGCGTCGAAACCGGTCAGGAACATGTTGACGACGATCAGCAAATCGACCTCGCGCTTCTTGACGCGGTCGGAAAGGTCTTTGTAGTAGTCCTGGAAGCCGTTGCCCGACGAGTCGAAGTTGGTGCGGAAGTGCCTGTTGTAGTCGCCGATGGCGCTGTCGAGGAAGTCCCGCGAGGAGGCGTCCAGCCCTTCCGTGTCGAAGCTCTCGTCGTCAATGACGCCGTTTCCGCCCGCCTCCTCGTTCGGTGCGAAGGAGAAGATCGTGGCGACGACAAGGCGCTTGCCCTTTTCCTTCATCTGCTTGCGGAACTCAAGGTAGTAGCGTCTGGCCATGTCGATGGAGGCCGTGGCGAAGATGGCGTTGAAGCCGTTGACGCGCTGCCCCTTGAGGCTGTAGTAGGTGTTGCGGATTGTCTTCTGGTCGAAATGGTCGAGCATGTAGCCGACGACCTCCGCGATGCGCTCCGGCGCCTCCAGCGCGGCCTCGGTGTCGATGCCCGCCACCTGCTTGTCTTCGCCGTCTTTCGTCTTCACGGTGTTGACGTAGTCGATGCGGAAGGGTAGAACGTTGCCGTCGTTGATGGCGTCGACGATGGTGTAGGTGTGGAGCTTGTCGCCGAAGGTCTGCCCGGTTGTCCGTTGCGTGATCTTGCCGCCGCCGGGCGCGTTCTGCGCGAAGATCGGCGTCCCCGTGAAGCCGAAGATGTGGTATCTCTTGAAGTGTTTCACGATGGCGGCGTGCATGGCGCCGAACTGGCTGCGGTGACATTCGTCGAAGATGATGACGACATGCTTCCCGTAGATGGGATGATCGCTGTTCCGCGCGATGAAGACGTCGAGCTTCTGGATCGTGGTGACGATGATCCGCGCGTTCGCATCCTCCAGCTGCCCCTGCAATATCTTCGTGTTGCGGTTGCCGTTCGCCGCGCCCTTCTGGAAACGGTCGTACTCGCGCATCGTCTGGTAGTCGAGGTCCTTGCGGTCGACGACGAAGAGCACCTTGTCGATGTACGAGAGCCCCGTCGCCAGCTGCGCCGTCTTGAAGGATGTCAGCGTCTTGCCGCTGCCCGTCGTGTGCCAGATGTAGCCGCCCGCTTCGATCTTGCCCATCTGCTTCAGGTTGGTCGAGGTCTCGATGCGGTTCAGGATGCGCTCGGTCGCGACAATCTGGTACGGGCGCATCACCAGCAACAGTTCCTCGGAGGTGAAGACGCAGTAGCGCGTCAGGATGTTCAGCAGCGCATGGCGCGCGAAGAAGGTCTTGGTGAAGTCCACCAGATCGGGGATGATTGCGTTGTTGCCGTCGGCCCAGAACGACGTGAATTCGAAGCTGTTGCTCGTCTTCTTCTTGCTCCCTTTCCCCGTCTTCGACGCCTCCTTCACCGCGGCGTCGCGCGTGGTGTTGGAGTAGTATTTGGTATGCGTGCCGTTGGAGATGACGAAGATCTGGACGTATTCGTAGAGGCCGCTCCCCGCCCAGAAGCTGTCGCGTTGGTAGCGGTCGATCTGGTTGAAGGCCTCCTTCAGGGCGACGCCGCGCCGCTTCAGCTCGACATGGACGAGCGGGAAGCCGTTCACCAGCACCGTCACGTCGTAGCGGTTGTCGTGCCCCGCCCCTTCGCCCGTGCCGATCGCGTACTGGTTGATGACCTGCAGGACGTTGTTGTGGATGTTCTTCCTGTCGAGAAGCGTGATGTTCTGCGTCGCGCCGCTGTCGCGGACAAACGACTGCACGCATTCCTCCTGGATGAGGCGAGTCTTGTCCGCGATGCTCGCGTTCGGGTTCGCGATGACGCCCTCGAAGAAGCGCTTCCACTCCTTGTCCGTGAAGGCCAGCCCGTTCAGCCTCTCCAGCTGCCGCCGCAGGTTATCCACCAAATCATCCGTGCCGTGAATCGGCAGATAGTCGTAGCCCTGGCTCCGCAGCTGGTCGATGAAGGCCTTCTCCAGCGCCGCCTCGCTCTGGTAGGCGTCCGAACGGCTGCCGACAGGCTGGTATTCGGTGACGACCGTGCTCTCGCTCGTCGAAACGACAATGTTGAAGACACTCATTTCATCAGGCCTCCTTGAAAGCGAGAAGTTTG